>JAIOPA010000492.1 GCA_021414165.1 Candidatus Eiseniibacteriota bacterium | reverse complement strand
GTGTCCGTGCAGCCGGGCGGCGTGGGCACCGCGCTGCGCATGCTCGTGCCCATGGTGGCGCCACTCGCGGGTGCGGTGCTCTACACCGGGCTCGCCGTGTACGCGCGCACGCTGCAGGTGACCGCCGCGAGCATCGGCGTCATGCAGTGGTGCACCGCGTCGGCTCTGGTGTGCGTGCTCGCCGCGTTCCCGCCCATTCAACAGCAGCTCGCGCTGGTGTTCACCCGAGGCGCGCACCCCGGCCACACCGCACGGCTCACCGCCGCGCTCGCGCTGGTCGTGCTGCTGCTGCCCTACCCCATGCAGCTGTTGCTGCCGCAGATCACCGAGTCACTCGCCAACACCGGCAAGCCGCTGGCCGACGTGGGCGGGCTGGTGGGCCAGTTGGTCGGCGAGGTGCTCTTTGCGCTGGCCGCCATCGGCCTGTGGGTGGGACGCGATGCCAAGCAGGCGCGCGAGCGATTGGGGCTCGGCGGCATGAGCATGCGGCACTGGATCATCGCGGCGATCGGATTAGCCGCCGTGATCGGCGTGAACGCCGGCATGGAGCACGTGGAGCGCACGCAGTTCTACTCGCTCTGGCTGCGCGACCAGGCCATGGTCAAGATGATCGCCGCCGACCTGAGCCTGGCCGCCATGCTGGTGCTGGGCGTGAGCGCGGGCGTGGGCGAAGAAGTACTGGTGCGAGGCGCGTTGCAGCCGCGCGTGGGGCTGGTGTGGGCGTCGCTGCTGTTTGCCGCGGGCCACGTGCAGTACACGTGGTTCGGCATGCTCACGATCATGCTGCTCGGCATCACGCTGGGCCTGATCCGCAAGCACGCGAATACGACCACGGCCATCGTGGTCCACGCGGTGTACGACATCATCGCAGCGTTCGGGGCGCGCGGGGCGAACTAGCGCGCGCGTCGCGTGTGCGCATGTCATGGCAATGTCCCAGACTGTCGCTAGCGACAGTGGCTCGCGCTTCGCGCGTAGTTAGCGACCCGGTTTCATCGCGCGCGTGGCGACAAAGCTCGCCATGTAGCGGCCCAGCGGGCTCTCGGGCCAGCGGTCCTCGAACATGGCCGTGAGCACGAAGCCGGCGTCCAGCTGGCCGCCGATCTGGTCCTCGAGCGTGTGCCCGAACGACAGCGCCTCGCCGCGCGCCTTGAGTGCTTCAAGCTCGGCCGCAGGCAGGCTCGTGAGGTCCGAGTACGGGATCGAGTGACGCACGATCAGCTCACCGCGCTCGTAGGGCTCGAGGTCGAACAGATACTCGATCGGGTTTGTGAACCCCGCCAGCAGCACTCCGCCGGGCCGCAGCACGCGGAACGCCTCGCGCCACACCGGGCGCACCTCGGGCACGAACGAGTTCGAGCACGGGTGGAAGATCAACGCGAACGAGTCGTCTTCGAATGCCGACAGGTCGCGCATGTCGCCCTGCACGCTGGCGATCTCCAGGCCTTCGCGGCCCGCGACCACCTGATCCTGCGCCAGCTGGCGCGGCGAGTTATCGAGCACGCTCACGCGCGCACCGGCCGCAGCCAATATGGGCGCCTGCTGCCCGCCCGCGCCGGCCAGCAGCAGCACGGGCTCGCCTGCCAGCGGCGGATACCACTCGCGCGGCACGGGCTTGGTGGGCGTGAGCACGATCTGCCATTCACCGCGGCGTGCCGCCGCGATGACCTCGGGACCCACCGGCTGGGTCCACTGGTTGCCCTTCTCGACCAGTGCGTCCCAGGCGGCACGGTTGTGGCGCGCGGTGTCGTCGTGCGGTTGGCTCATGCGTGCTTCAGCGAACGCTCTCGCCCGGCTTGGACACCACGACCTCGGCGCTCACGCCCAGCTTCTCCAACTCGGCACGCAGCGCGTCGACGGTGCCGGTGAGCCCGGGGAACGTCTGGTAGTGGCACGGCACGATCCAGTGCGCACGCAGCAGCTTGGCCGCATACGCCGCTTCGCGCGGGCCCATGGTGTACAGGTCGCCAATGGGCAGCACCGCCACGTCGGGCCGGTACAGATCGCCGATGATCTGCATGTCCATCATGGGGCCGGTGTCGCCGGCGAAGTAGATGGCCGCACCGTTCTCGAGCGTCACCACGAAGCCCGCCGGCTCGCCGCCATAGATGCGGCCCTCGGGCGTATCGAAGCTGCTCGAGTGCACGGCGTGGGTCATGGTGACCTTGATGCCGTGCAGCGCCGCCGTGCCGCCCTTGTTCATGCCCAGCGTGTTCTCGACGCCGTGCTTCTCGAAGTGCGTGGCGATCTCGTAGTTGGCCACCACGTTGCAGCGGTAGCGCTTGGCCAGCCGCACCACGTCGCTCGCATGATCGCTGTGCGCGTGCGTCACGAGGATGGCGTCGACGTGCGTGATGGGCGAATCGCCCAGCGGCGCCATGGGATTGCCCTCGATCCACGGATCGATGAGCAGGTGCTTGCCGCGCGGCGTCACCAAGTGGAATGCGCTATGCCCCAACCACGTGAGCGTGAATCCCTTGTCGAACACTTTCATCGGGCGACCGGCTCCTCGGTGACTTCTTCCAGACGCGCCGTGAAGTGACGCAGCATGGGCGCTTCGTAGGTGATGCGCAGACCCTTCAGACGGTCGCGATCGCGGAACAGCTGGATGCACGAGTCCGCCACGTAGCGCATGTGCTCGGTGGTGTACACGCGGCGCGGGATGGCCAGACGCACGAGGTCGAGTTGCGGGAACACGTCCTTACCGTTGGCATCTTTATGGCCGAACATGAGGCTGCCCACTTCCACCGCGCGGATGCCGAACTCGCGATACAGCTCGACCACCAGCGCCTGCCCGGGGAAGCGCTCCTGCGGCACGTGCGGCAGGAAGCGGCGCGCATCGATGTACACCGCGTGGCCGCCGACCGGGCGCACGATGGGCACACCGGCATGCATGAGCAGCTCGCCCAGCTGTGCGACCTGCCCGATTCGGAACGCCAGGTAGTCCTCGTTCAGCACCTCGCGCAAGCCGCGCGCGATGGCCTCGAGATCGCGGCCCGCGAGCCCACCGTAGGTCGGGAAGCCTTCAATGAGGATGAGCAGATTCGTGAGCCGCTGCGTCCACTCGGCGTCGTTCAAGGCGATGAACCCGCCCATGTTCACGAGGCCGTCCTTCTTGGCGCTCATGGTGCAGCCGTCGCCGTGCGAGAACAGCTCGCGCGCGATCTCGGCCACGCTCTTGTTGGCGTAACCGCTCTCGCGCTGCTGGATGAAGTAGCAGTTCTCGGCAAAGCGGCAGGCGTCGAAGAACAGCGGCACGCCGTGCTTCTTGCAGACCTCGCGCACGGCGCGCACGTTGGCCATGGCCACCGGCTGGCCGCCGCCCGAGTTGTTCGTCACGGTGATCATGACGAGCGGCACCTTGTCGACGCCGCGCTCGGTGAGCAGGCGATCGAGCTTGGCCGGGTCCAGATTGCCCTTGAACGAGTGCAGCGCGTTGGGGTCCAGGCCCTCGTCGATCACCAGGTCGGCCGCTTCGGCGCCCTGATGCTCGATGTTCGCGCGCGTCGTATCGAAGTGGATGTTGCTCGGCACCACGTGACCGGGCTTCAGGATGGTGCTGAACAGCAGGTTCTCGGCCACGCGCCCCTGATGCGTGGGGATCACGTGCTCGAAGCCGAAGATGTCGCGCACGGCGTCGCGGAAGTGGAAGAAGTTGCGGCTGCCCGCGTACGACTCGTCGCCCATCATGAGTCCCGCCCATTGCGAGTCACTCATGGCCGACGTACCGCTGTCGGTGAGCAGGTCCACATAAATGGTGTCGGCGGCAACAGCGAAGATGTTCAAGCCCGCTTCGCGGATCGCCTGTTCGCGCTCTTCACGCGACACGCGCCGCAGCGGCTCGACCACCTTGATCCGGAATGGCTCGGCTGGGAATCGCATGGCGCGCAGGATAGCCGTTCGTGCGTGCGAGCGTCCAAGGCGGCCGGAACGTGCGCGGCCGGTCCGTAGGTCTAGTTGATCCCCAGCTCGGGCGGGGGCGGCGGTGCGTTGCGCCCCGGGCCCAGCCGGCGCAGGTGATCGCACAGGCGGCGCGCACGATCGACCACGCTGTCCTCGGCCAACAGTGCCAGCTTGTCGGCATCGGAGATGCGCGCAGCGGTGGCCAGCGCGCCCACCAGCGTGAGCAGGTTGGCGGTGGGCTCGAACACGGGCGGCGCCAGCCACGCGTCGGGCCCGAGCGGCCCCAGGCGCGAACGCTCCGCCAACAGTTCCTGGCGCACCATGCGGATCAACGGATCGTCGTCGGTGTACGGGTTGTCGGGAATGGCCTCGACCGTGCACGCGCGGTACGGGTACTCGCGCACCACCCGGCCAAAGCGCACACGCACCGAGCCCCGCACGCGCAGTTGGTAGTGGTCATTGGGCAACCACTCGACGTCTTCAAAGCGCGCCACGCAGCCCAGCTCGTGATACGGCGGGCTGCCGTGATAGTCGTGCTCCCAGCCCGGCGACAACGTGGCGAGCCCGATGAGCCGCTCGCTCGAGAGCGCGTCGCGCACCATGGTGCGGTAACGCAGCTCGAAGATGTGTAGCGCCATCTCGGCACCGGGGAACAACACCGTGCCGGGCAGCGGGAACACAGGCACCGGCCGCTTGGGGGCCAGATCCATGGGGACGCCGTTGCAACGCGCGGGAGCTTTGCGCTCCCGCGCGTCGCGATGCGGCTAGTCCTCGTCGCGCAGGAACGCGAGCACTTCGTCCGCGTGACCGTCGACCTTGACCTTGGGATAGATGGTCGCGATGCGGCCCGTCTTGTCGATGATGAACGTGGAGCGCTCCACGCCCATGCTCTTCTTGCCGTACAGGTTCTTCTGCTTCCACACGCCGTACGCCTTGCACGTCACGGCATCCGGATCGGCGAGCAGATCGAACGGCAGCTGGTGGCGGAACTGGAACTTGTTGTGCGACTCGACCGAATCCGGCGAGACGCCGTAGATCACCGCGCCGGCCTGCTTGAAGTCGTAGGCGAGATCGCGGAACGCACAGGCTTCCTTGGTGCAGCCCGGCGTGTCATCGGCCGGGTAGAAGTAGAGCACCAACGTGGTCTTGCCCTTGAACTGGCGCAGCGTGACGGTCTCACCCGAGGTCGAGACGAGCGAGAAGTCCGGCGCGGGCTTGCCGACGACGGGCTGAAGCATGGCCATGGCCATGAGTCCTCCATGAAAATCGTGCGGGCCCCCGTCAAAAAGGGGCCCGGCACGATGCGTGAGGCCGCGCCAGAGCGCGGCTTGTGAACGTGCGTTACTGGCCTGCGGTCTGCATGGCAAGCGCGCGATCGAGATTCGCGGCCACCACGTCCCAGTCCAGGTTGTTGAAGAACGCATCGATGTACTTGGCGCGCGCGCGGCCGTAGTCGAACCAGTACGCGTGCTCATACACGTCGAGCGCGAGGATCGGCGTCGCGTTCCACACCGGGAACGTGTTCTGCGCGTCACCCACAGCGGTGGTCAGCATGTTGAGGTCGTGGTCGTAGGCCAGCCACACCCAGCCACGCGCCGCGAGGCCCGAGGCCTTGAAGTCGGCGAGCCACGCGTCGTACGACGGGAAGTCGCGCTCGATGAGCTCGCGGAGCTTGCCCGTGGGCGCGCCACCCTTGCCACCCAGGTGCGCAAAGTAGGTCTCGTGGTTCTTCATGCCGCCAATGGCGAACGAGTAGTCCACGCGCAGCGAGCGGAGGTCGCTGAAGATCTGGTTCGCGGTGGTGCGATCGACCGCGTCGAGCTTCTTCTGGATCTCGTTCACCTTGCCCACGTAGCCCTTGTAGAGCTCGTAGTGCTCTTCCTGCGTGCGAGCCGAGATGCCATTGAGTTCGCGGATCGACGCGAACGTCTTGGGGGTGAGGTCCTTCCAGGCCATGGTGAAGCCTCCGATGAGAACGGATAAGGGAGTTCACGGGGCGCGCGGATGGCCCCGGCGGGTTGTATTGAGGATGCCGGAGAGTAGACCGGCGGATTCCGCGGCTGCAACCCTGCAGATGCAGCCAGACCCGCGAACGGTGCGGGCGCAATGTGCTGCAGCGGGTTGCGGGCGCGGGCCGCGCGGGCCTAGCTGGGCTCCCGCTCCCGGAATCCGTCCGCCGAGCGGATCTGGCCGGCCTTCACGGAGTCGAACAGGGCCTTCGCCCGCGGACCGCTCACAGGGCACTGGGTATCGAACCGCCGGCACGCCGCGAGCGTGTAGCCGCAACCGCACGTGCACGAGCGGCCATTGGCGATCCGCAGGAAGACCTCGCGGGAACTCTCACTCATGCTGGCGAGTTCAAGATCCGGGATCTCTTCGACCCAGCGAGTCTTGATGCGCACGCTGTCGGGTGCGGCCAGCTCAAGCGCCTTCTGCACAACGTCGCCCGACACCTCTTCGGGCGCCGCGGCCGTCTCCGGCTCGCGCACCGGCTGACTGAACGAGCCACGCATAGCCAAACCCGCAAGGATGGCCATGACCGCGATACCGAGGACGATGAACAGTCGCAGGGGTGTCTGCATGACGCGAAGGCTACCGGAGTCCTTGGCTCTGTGCACGTTCGTTGGGGGGTCCTCCTCGCATCGCGTGCGAGGTCGGAGGGCTCGTGTCCAAAGGGACCGCTCGGTCCGGGCCATCATGGCCCGGCCCTCCCTGACGCTCGCGGGCGCCATTTGCCCATCCATGGGCAAATGGCTGCTCGCGACTC
>JAIOPA010000491.1 GCA_021414165.1 Candidatus Eiseniibacteriota bacterium | reverse complement strand
TCGCCCTCCACTCCGGTGCCCTCGGTGCGCATGATGCCCTGCTCGGTGAGCGCGGCCGCATCGCTCGCGGCGGCTTTGCTCATGAGCTCGTAAGCGTTCGCCTTGGCGGCATCGCTGCCACCCGCGATCATCTGCAGCGCGTGGTCGCGCTGGGCCGCGGCGTAGCCCTTGTCCGAGGCGGCCATCATGCCGGCGTAGGCCTTGGCCGAATCGGCCGCGACGCCAAAGCCGGTCCAGAGCGCGGCCGCATGCAGGTACGCCGACTTGTCGTCGCTCGCCTTGCCCAGCGAAGCCACCCACGCGGCACGCGTCAGCTTGGCGTCGGCCTTGGCGGCTGCCGCGTAGCCCGACGCGAGCGCGGCGCGCGCGTGATCCATGGGGCCGTGCACGAGCCGGGCGATGTGCTTGGAGGCCGTGGGGTCCGCGGGTTGGGCTGCGGCCTTGGGCGCGGCGGGCTTGGCAGCTGCAGGCGCCGCGGCGTGTGCCGCGAACGGGGCGAGCAGCACGAGGGCGGCGCTGGCCGCGGCAAGGGACAGGCGATGACGCATCGGGATCTCCGGAACGGGTGAGCGGCGGCTGCCCAGGATGGGCGCGCGCACGATAGCGAAAGAGTTATCGGTCTGCTCGTTCGCGTTCTGGAGTCGTGGTTTCTAGAGCGCGGCGCGTTCGCCGGTCACGGCCACTCGCATGCCGGCGGCCTCGATGCGTCGCCGTTCGGCGCTGCCACGCATGGCGGCGCGGTTCGTGTGATTGAAGTGCGTGAACCGCACCCGGGCCCGCGCCGCGGGCGAGAGCGTGTCGAAGCGTTCGATGGACTCCACGATGAACGGGTGCGGGATCTCGCGCATGTCACGGCCCGGTAGCTCGGCGGCATCGAAGAACGTGCCGTCCAGGTACGCCGTGGTGGCATCGGCGATCACGTCGTCGATGCTGCGATCCCAGCGCTCCCACTTGTCGATGTCGGGCAGGAACACCACCGCGCCCTGCGTGCTCGCGATGCGGAAGCCCACGGTCTCCGAGTACTCGTCGCGGTGTGGCACACGGAACGGCGTCACGGTGAGCGAATCGCCCAGCGCGATGCTCGAATCCGCCGCGAGTGGTTGCAGTGCGATGTTGCGCAGCCGCACGAGCTGGCTCCACGGACCATTCGTGGCGAGATAGTCCCGCATGCGCGGCATGGCCCACACCGGAACGTCGTGCGTGCCCATGGCCTCGCGCCCGAACTGCATGAGTCCGGTGTAGTGCCCGATATGCGCATGCGTCACGAACACGCCGGACAACGTGCACGCCGGGGCCTCGCGCTTCATGAACGCCAACTGCGCGCCCACATCGGGCGTGGCGTCGAACAGCCACCAGCGCCGCGAGGCCGGGTCCACCAGCGCCAGCGACGACACGAGTTCGTGCCGGTCGCTCGTGCAGCACGACTTGCGGCAGCCGGCCTGCGGCACGCCGCCATCCTGTGCGATGCCGAGCACGACCGTGTAGGGACGTGTCGGGGCGCTCGCAGCATGAGCCGGCGCGGCGAGCAGCAGGAGCGCGAGCAGCGCGCGCTTCACTTGCGCCCCGCCCACGCCGAGATCGCCAGCAGCGCGGCCGCGGGGAACATGAAGAACGCGGGTGGCGGTGTGGCCAGCGCCACGGCCACGCCGCCCTGCAGCAACGCCGCGATGCAGCCGGTGATCGCGGTGCAGCGATGGCCGCGCACGTCATGCGCGGTCCAATGGCCCACCGCCAGCATGAGCGCGCCGAACAGGAACGTCATGCCGCCATAGAGCGCGCCCCAGCACGTCATGATGTTCCAGTACGTGAACGAGCTGTGGGGGATGACATGCGCCTTCATGGCCGCTTCCACCGCGGCGCTGCCCGGGTCCAGGGGCGAGGGCGCGAACTGGCCGATCGTGTGCGCGATGCCGGTGAGCAGGAACAGGATCCCGGCCGTGGTGTGGGTGCGGGTCGCGGTCGTGTTCATGGGGCATGGTCCTCGGGGTCAGGGCGCCGATGGTGCCGGGATGAGCTGGCGAGGCTATGTGCGGATTCTCGCGGGAGGCAAGTGCGGATCCGTGATCGGCGCCCCCGCGTTGCGAACGCCGCGCATGCCGCCTACGCTGCGGGTTCCATGGACCCTCGTCAGGACTTCGCCCAACTCTTCGGCGCGCCACGCGCGCTCATCGGTATGATCCACGTGGGTGCGCTGCCCGGCACGCCGGCTGCGCATCACTCGGTGGACAAGCTCATCGCCCACGCCGTGGCCGAGGCGCGCGTGTATCGCGATGCCGGCTTCACGGCGCTGGCCATCGAGAACATGCACGACCGCCCCTATGTAAAAGGTGGCGTCGGGCCCGAGGTCACCGCGGCCATGGCCGTCATTGGCCACCAGGTGAAGCGCGAGACCGGGCTGCCGCTGGGCGTGCAGGTGCTGGCGGCCGCGAATCGCGAGGCGATCGCGGTGGCGCACGCCTGTGGCGCCGAGTTCGTGCGGGTCGAGGGCTTCGTGTACGCGCATGTCGCCGACGAAGGCATGATCGAGTCGTGTGCGGGCGACCTGCTGCGCTATCGCCGCAGTATCGGCGCCGAGCGCGTGCGCGTGTTCGCCGACATCAAGAAGAAGCACAGCTCGCATGCGATCACCTCCGATGTCTCGCTGGCCGAGACCGCGCGCGCGGCCGAGTTCTTCCTGGCGAACGGTGTCATCGTGACCGGCGCGGCCACGGGTGAGGCCGCCTCGGCGAGCGATGTGAGCGACACGGTGAATGGCTGCACGCTTCCGGTGCTCGTGGGCTCGGGGCTCACGCCCGCGAACCTCGCGCAGTTCGCGCACGCGCATGGCTTCATCGTGGGCTCGTCGGTCAAGCAGGGTGGCCGTTGGGCCAACCCGCTCGACGCCGAAGCGGTGCGTGCCGTGGCTGCCGCGTTCGCTGCGCTGCCGCGCGCGTAACGGGTGCTCAGCGTGACGCCCGATCTGGTGCTGCTCGGCAATCTGCTGGTGGACGACGTGGTCTACGCCGATGGCACCACGCGCATGGGTGTCCCCGGCGGCGCCATGCTGTACTCGTCGCTCGCCGCACGGCTGTGGGATGCCACCACCGGTTGCGCCAGCGTGCAGGGCGACGACTACCCGCAGACCATGCTCGACGAGCTGCGTGCGCGCGGCGTGCTGCTGGAGGGCGTGCGTAAGCTGGGCCGCAACGGCATCCGCACGTGGCTCATGTACGAAGGTGATCTGCGCCGCGTGATCCACCGGCTTGGCTGCCCGTCGCACGAAGAGGTGTCGCCCGCTCCGGACGACATCCCGCTCGATTGGCGGCGCGCGCGTGCGTTCCACTTGGCACCCATGCCCATGGCCACGCAGTTGCAGCTGGTGCGCGCGATCCGCGCGTGGGAATCGCCCGAGTCGCCCGCATTCATCTCGCTCGATCCGTACATCCTGGTCACGCCCGACACGCTCGCGGCCTGGCGCGAACTGTTACAGCACGTCGATGCGTTCTTCCCGAGCGAAGACGAGATGCTGCTGCCGGGCGCTCACGATGATCCGGTGGGCACGCTCGCGCAGCTCGCGGGCGGCAAGCTGCGCTACGTGTTCTCCAAGCGCGGCGCAGCCGGTGGCGTGGTGTACGACACGCACGATCAGCGGCTGCACGACTGGCCCGCGATCACGCCCGCGGCCGAGCTGGAACCCACGGGCGCGGGTGATGCATTCATGGCCGGGTTCGTGACGGCCACATTAGAAGGACTCCCGATCGACGCGGCGCTCAAGCGCGCGGCGGTCACGGCGGGATTCGCCATCTCGGGGCAGGGCCCCGAGGGACTCTTGCGCGCCACCCGCGAGAAGGCCGAACGGCTGCTCGCCGGTTGGGCACAACTGGAGGAAGAGGCATGAACGAGGCACGGTTCAAGATCGCCGACGACGTGAAGCGCGCGCTGGCCGCGCACCGCGCGGTGGTCGCGCTCGAGACCACGGTGGTCTCGCTCGGTCTGCCCGCACCCGACGGCGTGCAGGTGGCGCGTGACATGGAAGCCGCGGTCACGGCGAGTGGTGCGGTCCCGGCCACGATCGGCGTGCTCGATGGCGCGGTGCGCGTGGGCATGTCGGCTGCCGAACTCGACGCGCTCGCGGCCACGCCCGACGTGCCCAAGTTGAACCTGAGCAACTTCGCCGGTGCGCTGGTCGCGCGGGGCGCAGGCTCCACCACGGTGGCGGCCACCATGCTCATGGCGCAGCACGCGGGTATCCCGGTGTTCGCCACGGGCGGCATCGGTGGCGTGCATCGCGGTGTGGCCGAGACCGACGACGTGAGCGCCGACCTCACCGCGCTCTCGCGTATCCCGGTGGCCGTGGTGTGCGCGGGTGCCAAGGCCATCTTGGACCTGCCTCGCACGGTGGAGCGCCTGGAGACGCTGGGTGTGCCGGTGTTCGGCTGGCGGTGCGACGAGTTCCCCGCGTTCTGGCGGCGCACCAGCGGACTCAAGCTGGATCAGCGCTTCGACGACATGGCGCAGATGGCCGAGGCGATCCACGAGCACTTCGCGCTCGGCACCGGCACGGGCATCGTGATCGCCAACCCGGTCCCCGAGGCCGACGAGTTGGACGAGTTCATGTACGACCGCGGCCTGAACGGCGCGCTCGAGTTGATCGTGTCCGAGGGTATCCGCGGCCGCGCCGTGACGCCGTACATCCTGGAGTACATGCAGATGGTCACGGGCGGCGAGGTCGTGCGCTCGAACGTCGCGCTGCTCAAGGACAACGCCCGCGTCGCAGGTGAGTTGGCCGTCGCACTGGCCGCCCGCGGCTGATCGCCACGCGGGGCCGACGCTTGGCCCCGCATTCTCCCGCGTTCGTCCCGCCGGCATGGACGTTCGGCTTCTGCACCTGCAGCCTGCGCAGGCGCCTGCAACCCGGCCGAGTCTACAAACGTAGTCAGGCAGCACACGCTCGAGTCCCTGCCTTTGCCCGAGCGACCATCCCGCCGGTCGTGACCCGGCCACCACACCCCGCAGGAGCCGATCGCCCGTCGGCCACCCCCGGAGCCTCCATGCGCAGCCTTGCCCTGGCCCTGTTGCTGGCGCTCACCGCGTCCGCAGCTCGCGCCGACGTTGCCCCGATCCGTGCCGTGCGCACCGATCAGCCGATCAAGATGGACGGCATCCTCGATGAAGCCATCTGGAAGCACGATGCACCCGTCACCGGGTTCCTGCAGCGCGAGCCGGACCGCGGCGTCGATCCGCGCCAGCGCACCGAGGTGCGCGTGGCGTTCGACGACGACGCGCTCTATGTGGGCGCGCGCATGTACGACACCGCTCCGGATTCCATCCGCGAGCGTCTCGGCCGCCGCGACAGTGACCCGGGTTCGGACATGTTCGGGCTGCTGCTCGATCCGTTCCACGACAAGCGCACCGGCTACTACTTCGCGGTCAACGCGGCCGGCACGCTCATGGACGGCGTGTTGCTGAACGACGACTGGGACGACGATTCGTGGGATGGCGTGTGGCATGGCCATGCGCATCGCGACGAGCAGGGCTGGACGTGCGAGATGAAGATCCCGTTCTCGCAGCTGCGCTTCCGGGTCACGGACCCCATGGTGTGGGGCATCAGCTTCAAGCGCTGGACGCCGCGCTACAGCGGCGAGGACGAGTTGGCATTCCCGCCGCGTGGGCAGTCGGGCTACGTGTCGCGCTTCCCCGAACTACACGGCCTCGACGGGCTCAAGACGCGCCAGCACATCGAGCTCACCCCTTACGTGACGCAGAAGAGCGAGCATCTGCAGTTCGATGGCGGCAGCCTCGACGAATTCGATCCGGCCGATCCGTACCACAGCGGCTGGAACGGCAAGTTGGCCGCGGGCGGCGACCTGCGCATGAGCGTGGGCAGCAAGTTCACGCTCAACGCCACGGTGAATCCGGACTTCGGTCAGGTCGAGATCGACCCGGCGGTCGTGAACCTGTCCGACGTCGAGAACTTCTTCCAGGAGAAGCGCCCG
>JAIOPA010000048.1 GCA_021414165.1 Candidatus Eiseniibacteriota bacterium | reverse complement strand
GTGCCAGCACGGCGAGCACGGCATCGCACTCGCGCTCGAAGCCCCAGTCCAGCACCAGCGCGGCGTCGACCACGAGTGCTCCGCTGTAGCCCTCGGACTCGGCCGCGGTGATCGCACCACGCAGCCGCGTCAGGATGCGCGGATGCACCAGTTGGTTGAGCCGCGTGAGTGCGGCGGGATCACTGAACACGCGCGCGGCGACCTGCGCGCGATCGAGCGTGCCGTCGGCGCGATACACCGCGGCGCCATACTCGGCCACTAATGCGGCGCGCACCTCGGCGTCGGAGTCCGTGACCTCGTGGCCCAGGCGATCGGCATCGACCACGCGCGCACCGGCGGCCGCGAGCGCGCGCGCCACGGTGCTCTTGCCGGCGCCGGCAGGACCGACCAGGCCCAGCACGAACGGACCGGCGCGCCGGGAACGGCGCAACCGGTTCGCAGCATTCGGGTCACCGTTGGGACGCGCGTCAGTGGACATCGAACCAGGTGTCTCCTGCGCCCACCGACACGGTGAGCGGCACCCTCAAAGGGTAACAGCCTTCCATCTCCCGTTTCACCAACGTTGAGATGGTCTCGGCGTCCCCCCGGGGGCACTCCACCAACAATTCGTCGTGCACCTGTAGCAAAAGGCGCGCTCCCCCCCGCTTCGACAGTGCACGATGCACGCTCAGCATGGCGAGTTTGACGAGGTCGGCGGCGGAACCCTGGATCGGCGTGTTGATGGCAGCCCGTTCAGCAAAGGCGCGCTCCATGCCGTTGCCGCTGCGCAGCTCGGGCAGGTAGCGGCGGCGGCCGAGCAGCGTGGCCACCCAACCGCGCTCGCGCGCCTCGACCACCGTGGCGTCGAGGAACCGGCGCACGCCCGCGTACACATTGAAGTAATCCTCGATGAACGACTTCGCGTCCTTGAGCTCCAGACCCATCTGGTCGGCCAGGCTGCGCGCACCCATGCCGTACAGCACGCCGAAGTTCACGATCTTGGCGCGCGAGCGCAGTTCGGGCGGCACGTCGCCCTCGACCTTGAAGATGCGGCGCGCGGTCGCGGCATGGATGTCCTCGCCCGCGGTGAACGCCTCGACCAGGTTCTCATCGCCCGACAGATGCGCCATGACGCGCAGTTCGATCTGCGAGTAGTCGGCACCCACGAGCACGCAACCCGGTGCGGCCACGAACGCCTTGCGGATGGCGCGACCCTGCGGCGTGCGCATGGGGATGTTCTGCAGGTTGGGATCGAGCGACGCGAGCCGGCCTGTAGCCGCACCCGCCTGATCGAACGTGGTGTGCACGCGGCCATCGCGCGCGTCCACGGCGAGCGGCAGCGCGTCCACATACGTCGACTTGAGCTTCGTGAGCGCGCGCCACTCCAGCAACCGCGTGGGGAACTCGTGCTGGCCCGCCAGGCCCTCCAACACCTCGGAGTCCGTCGACCAACCGGTCTTGGTCTTCTTCTTGGCCGGCAGGCCGAGCTTCTCGAACAGGATCTTGCCCAGCTGCTGGCCGCTCGCCAGATTCAGCGTCTCGCCCGCGAGCGCGAACAGCTTCTCTTCGAGCGCCGCGATCTCGGTGGCCATGGTGCCGCTCATCTGCGTGAGCACGGGCACATCGAGCGCGACACCCGTGCGCTCCATGGTGGTGAGCACCGAGATCAAGGGATGCTCGAGCTCGGTGTAGAGCTTGGTCTGCTCGCGCGCGTCCAACTGCGCACGCAGCGCCTCGGCGAGCGGCAGCAACGCGGCGGCCATGCGGCCTGCGCGCGTGGCCACGTCGGCCACCGGCAGGCTGCCGGGCCCGGTGCGCGCACGGCCGCGCACGGCCGGCGGCTCGATCGGATCGAGCCCCACGCCCAGCACATCCGACGCGAGGGCCTGCAACGAGTGATCGCGCTGCGGGTCGCACAGGAACGAACCGATGCGCACATCGAACGACGGGTTCGCCACGCCGATCTGGCCCGCGGCGAGTTCGTGCAGCGCGCGCTTCCAGTCGTGCGCGACCTTGTCGATCGCGGCATCGGCCAGGATGGGTCCGAACCAC
>JAIOPA010000462.1 GCA_021414165.1 Candidatus Eiseniibacteriota bacterium | reverse complement strand
CGGGCAGCGGGTTCATGCACGAGGCGCGCACCGCGCCATCGTCGCGCACACCCGTGGCGAGGAAGTCCGACACCCGCTCGGCCAGCTTCTGTGCACGCGAGTCGCCGTGCTGCTGCGCGTACCACGCGAGCTTCATGCACTGGAACGCGTTGTACTGGAAGCACAGGTAATGGTGGCGCAGACGCGGTTCGTTGCCACCGGGTAACTCGTACGGCAACTCGCCGGTGCGCAGTTGTACGGCTTCCAGGAACCCGAGCATGGCTGGCACGCGCTGCAGATACGACGCATCGCCCGTGGCCTTGGCGAGCCGTCCCAGCACCCAGATCCACTCGCAGGTGTTGTTGGGCACCATGCCGCGCGGCTTCTGGAAGTAGTTCACGCACAGGCCGCCCGCGTGCTGCTGATAGCCGATCTCGCGCTCCACATAGGCATGCCAGGCGCGTGCACCCGCCAGCGCCTCGGCATCGCCGGTGCGGGCGTGGTGCTCGAGCATGGCGATCGTGCCGAAGTCGCCCTCGACCGTGGCCACCAGATGCTTGCGCTCGGGCAGCGGGTAATCCCAAGCTCCGGCTTCAGTCTGCGTCGCGCGTATGACGCGCGACGCCTCGTTCCCGGCCGCCTCATAGCCCGGATCGCCCGTGAGATCCGCGAGCGTGTAGTTGGCGAGCGCCCAGTACGCCTGACCCTGCACGAAGTAGAAGCGCTCGACCGGCCTTAGCGCGGGCAGGTAGCTCTTCACGAAGCGCCACACCCGGATGTTCCAGCGCACGCCCTGATCCGCGCCACTCAGGCGGCCATCATGCAGATGGTGCGCGGCGATATGCGCATGCAACCGGCGCGCGGCGTCCAGGGGCGGCAGCAACTTGGGGGCGACTCCTGAGGCAGAAGGGGGTGCGGCGCCTGCCGAATGGCACCGGGTGGGAGGCTCGAGCCATGAGCAAACCACCCCCGCCGCATGGCGGCAAGCGCGGGCGCGGGGTGGGGCAGAAGCCCCGGCGCGCGTTCAGCCGCGCTGCACCCCCATGCGGCCCGGGGCTCCTGCGGAACGGTTCTCCATTGACCGCCGGCGCAGCCGTTGGTCATGCTCATGGTCCACGTCGTAGCCGCCCGCCCCAGAGGTCCCATGCCCGCCCCGCGCCACCTGCTCGCGGTCGCGTGCCTCGCGTCGCTCGTGCTCCCCACCGCGCCGCCGATCCACGCTGCCACCGCCGATGCCAGCAACTCCGGAACGCCCGTGCTCGCCAGCCACACGAGCGGCGAGGTCGTGCCGTTCGTGCTGCCCGATGGGGCCGGCGGGGCGTTCGTGTCGCTCAAGCGCGATGTGGCCAGCGGCACGCCGCAGCGTCTGGTGGCCCGCGTGAACGCCGACGCCGTGCGTGACGCCAGCTGGAACGCGGCCAACGTGGCCTCGAACGATGTCGCCGATCCGATCCGTGCCATGAAGTTGGTGGCCGCACCGGCCGGCAGCGTGTGGTGCGTGGCCGACTTGGGCGCGGGCAACGCGGCGTCCGATCTGCTGCACCGCGTGGGCGCGGCAGGCCCAACACCGTCCGATGCATTGTTCTCGCCGCTCTCGTTCTTCACGTTCTTCGACGTGCTGCCTCGCACCGGCGGGGGCGCGCGCGTGTACGCGCGCACGTTCGATGGCGTGGGACAGGCGCTCTACGTAGGACTCGCGAATGCCACGGGCGGTGGCAGCGCGAGCACGATCCCGGTGGGCGTGGTCACCACGGGTAATCTCAGCATCGGCGGCGGTGATCGAGTGCTGGCCATCGGCACGTCCGATGGCGGCGCGATCGTGACGCTGCAACTTCCCAACGTGGGTGGCGGCAGCACGGCGGCCGATCTCATCGCGATCCGTGTCGATGCCAATGGCGTACCGGTGTGGACGCCCGCCGCGCGCGTGGTGAGTAACGCGATCCGCGACCAGTTCGAGGTGGTGGGCGTGAGCGATGGCGCCGACGGCGTGATCCTGGCGTGGCGCGACAAGCGCAATACGTCGACCGGCGATGACCTCTATGCCTTGCGGCTCACCGCGGCCGGCACGGTGGCCGCGGGCTGGACCGCGAACGGCAAGGCGGTCGCCCAGGTGATCGGTGCCCAGAACTCGGCCGTGGCCGCGAGTGATGGCGTGGGCGGCATGTGGCTGGCATGGGTCGATGGCCGCAGCGGAACGAACGACATCGAGTACACGCATCTGTTGGGGAGCGGTGCGCTGGCCGCCGGATTCACGCCGAACGGCGACCTGTTGTGCGGTGTGGGCGGCCGGCAGACGGGTGTGCAGCTGGTGAGCGATGCGCAAGGTGGCGCGTTCGCGGTGTG
>JAIOPA010000461.1 GCA_021414165.1 Candidatus Eiseniibacteriota bacterium | reverse complement strand
GAGTGGCGATCCGGGAGCGGGGTCTTGGCCGCGGCGCGGGGCTCGCACCGGGGGTGCCGAGAGTGCGCGGCGGTGGCGCGGCGCGCAAGCGAGTGCCCCGGAAGCACGAAAGCCCGCACCTTGCGGTGCGGGCCCTGTGGGACCTGGCGGATCCTGCAGGGGCGTTACGCCTGCATGCGCTGCTGGGAAGTCCCGTGACCGAGGATCGCGTTGATGCGCTCCACGAGCTTGCGGGGACTGAACGGCTTGGTGATGTAATCGTCGGCACCGACCTCGAAGCCGACCTTCTGGTCGACGTTCCGGCCCTTGGCCGACAGAAGGATGACCGGCACATCCTTGGTGGTTGCGTCGGCCTTGAGGCGCTTGCACGTCTCATAGCCGTCCAGCTTCGGCATCATGATGTCCAGCACGATGAGGTCCGGTTTCTCGGTGCGCGCCTTCTCGAGCGCCTGCTCACCGTCGAGTGCCGTGACCACCTCGTAGCCTTCCATGCCGAGGCTGAAGTCCAGGATGTGGACGATGTAGATCTCGTCGTCCACTACAAGGATCCTGCCCTTCGCCATGCCGTTCACCTCCTTGCGTACTTCGTCCGTGTTCCGCGCGTGCGGCCACGGTCTTGATGTCGTCCATGCCGGTATCGGCCAGCGGCCGGCCGGGCTTGAGTGCTTCTGGGAATGGGGTCCGCCCGCTCAGGCTGCGGCCTGACCGGCGTCCTCCCCCTTCTCCAACAATCGTACGTAGGCCTCGACCACCTCGCCGTCGAACTGCTTGCCGGACTCCCGGCGCAACTCGGCCACGGCCTCCTCGAGCGTGCGCGAGGCGCGCCACGGACGGCTGGTCGTCATGCTCTCCCAGGCGTCCACCACGGCCAGGATGCGCGCACCCATGGGGATCGCGTCGCCCTGCAGGCCCTGCGGATACCCGGTGCCGTCCCAGCGCTCGTGGTGCCCCAGCACCAGTTCGCGCACGAGGCCCAGGTACTCGATCGGACGCAGGATCTCGACGCTCACCTCGGGGTGCGAACGCACCGCGCGGCGCTGATGATCGTCGAGTGGCTCGGGATGCACGATCTCGGGTCCCAGACGGACCATGCCGAGGTCGTGGATGCTCGCCACATAACCGATCACGTCGATCTCGGCGGGGTTCAACTTCATCTCGCGCGCCAGCGCGCGCGAACGCTTCACGTAGCGGCGGCCGCCCAGCGCGAACTCGCGCTTCAAGCGGGTCATGGCGCGCACGGCATCGAGCGCGTCGTCCACCACGCGCGCGCTGTCCGGGTACGCGCAGGCGCGTTCAATGGCGCTGCCCACACGTTCGGTGAGCATGACGAGCAGGCCCAGGTCGTCCTCGTCGAACTCCTCGCCGCTCGACTTGTTGTTCGCGTTCACGACACCGATCACCTCGCCCTCGACGCGCAGCGGCACGGAGAGCAGCGACTTGGTGTTGTACTGCGGATGATTGAGGCGGCGGAAGCGGCGGTCGGTCTCGATGTCGCGCACCAGGATCGGGTGACCCCACGCGGCCACGGCACCGGCCACACCGGTGCGCAGCGCGCTGCGGCGGCCCTTCACCACACCCTCGTGCCCGGTGCTCGCGGCCACGAACAGATCGCCACGATCGGGATCGACCAGCACCAACGAGACCAGCGTGGTCTCGAGCGTGGCGGCGACCATCTCGACGATCGCGTCGAACAACGGCTGCAGATCGGTGCGGCCCAACGCGAGCCG
>JAIOPA010000460.1 GCA_021414165.1 Candidatus Eiseniibacteriota bacterium | reverse complement strand
TCGGTGCGCTGGCCGCCGAGCACGGCCTCGAGCACGTGTGCGCTGTGCGACACCCGGCCGCCGTAGGCGCGCACGCCATGGAAGCCCTGGAGCGCGAACTCGAGCGGGATGTCGGGATGCCCGGCCACGCGCGGCTCATCGGGCACGTGCGCGATCACGAACTCGTGCGTGAGGCCCTCGCGGTCGGCGAACACGAGCGCGTTGCCGTTGCGCGTGGCCGGCACGCCCTCGTGGGCGAGCCGCGCCGACCAGAAGTCGAGCGCGGCCTCGCTCGCGAGCCGCCACGAGATGCGATGCACCATGCCGGCACCGGCACGGCCACGCGCGGCGTGGCGGTATTCGAAGAACGTGAGCGCGGCCCCGGGCCGGCCGTGCTCATCGGAGTAGTACACGTGGTACACGGTGGGGTCGTCCTGATTGATGGACTTGCCCACCAACCGCAACCCGAGCACCCGCGTGTAGAAGTCGACGTTCTCGAGGACATCCGCCGTGATCGCGGTGACGTGGTGGATGCCCTCGAGTCTCATCGGGTCACCAGATCCGGACTTGCGCGCTCTCGGGGCGCACCATGGCGTCGCCGTGCTTGCAGCCCCACGCGTCGTGGAACTCCTTCAGGTTCGACATGGGCCCGTTGATGCGCCACTTGGCGGGGGAGTGCGGGTCGGTCTGCACCTGCGTGCGCAGGTCGCTGTCGGTCTGCAGGTTGCGCCACACGCGCGCCCAGCCCAGGAAGAAGCGCTGTTCGGGCGTGAAGCCGCCGAGCTTGGTGCGCGGCTGATTCGCGTAGGCCTTCTGCATGGCGGCGTACGCCACCGCGAGGCCGCCCAGGTCGGCCAGGTTCTCGCCCAGCGTGAGGCTGCCGTTCACGTGCACGGTGTCGAGCACGGTGTAGTCGTTGAACTGCTGGCGCACGGCATCGGCGAGCTTCTTGTAACGCTCGACATCGGCCGCGGTCCACCAGTCGCGCAGGTTGCCCTTGCCGTCGAACTGCCGGCCACGGTCGTCGAAGCCATGGCCCATCTCGTGGCCGATCACGGCGCCAATCGCACCGTAGTTGGTGGCGTCGTCGGCCTTGGAGTCGAAGAACGGCGGCTGCAGGATGCCAGCGGGGAAGTTGATGCTATTGAGCGAGCCCGAGTAGTAGGCATTCACGGTGGGCGGCGTCATGGACCATTCGCTCTTGTCCACCGGCTTGCCGATCTTCTCGATGTTGCGGGCCACCTCGAACGCGTTCGCGTTCATGCGGTTCGTGTAGTGCTGGCCCGGCATGACCTTGACGCTCGAGTAGTCCTTCCACTTGTCGGGGTAGCCGATCTTCTCGGCGAACAGGTCGAGCTTGCCCTGCGCGGCGATGCGCGTGGAGTCGCCCATCCAGGGCGCCACGGCGATGCGATCGCCAAGGGCGGCACGCAGGTTCTTGACCATGGTCTGCATGCGCACCTTGTCGTTGGGCGTGAACGCTACCTTCACGTACGACTGGCCCAGGATCTCGCCCAGCGCGTCATCGGTCTCGGCGATGCAACGCTTCCAGCGCGGCAGCATCTCGGTGGTGCCGGTGAGCGCCTGGCGCAGCGCGAACCACTCCTTCACGTACGCGCTCGACAGCGTGGGGGCGGCGTCGAACAGGATGCGGCCCTTCAGGTACGCCTTCCAGGTCTCGAGCGGGGTCGAGGCCAGCAGGCCATCGAACGCACGCACGAAGTCAGGCTGGTTCACGTTCACGTCGCCGACCTTGGCGTTGCGCACGGCCAGGTAGCCGTTCCAGTCGAAGCCGGGCGCCAGTGCGCGCACGGAGTCGAGCGGCATCTTGTGATACACGGCCTTGGGATCGCGGCGCTGCACGTTGGTCATGCTGGCCTTGGCGAACGCGGTCTCGAGTTCGAGCACGGCCTTGGCGTGCGCTTCGGCCGCGGCGTCGCCCGACAGCTTGAGCAGGTTGCCGAGCGCGCGCACATACACGTCGCGCGTGGCGACCGAGGCGGAATCGGTGCGCAGGTAGTACTCGCGGTCGGGCAGCCCCAGGCCGCCCTGCGCGATCAACGCGATCACGCTCTCACTGTTGCGCGCATCCTGCGCGGCGAACAGGTTGAAGCCGCCGCCAATGCCGTTGGCGTGCAGCCAGCCGAGCTTGCGGCCCAGGTCCTTGGCGCTCGTCATACCGTCGACGTCAGCCAGGATGCCGGCGATGGGCGTGCCGCCCTTCTGCTCGGCGCCGGCCGAGTCCATGCACGACGTGAAGTAGTCGCGAAGCCTCGCGCCATCGCTGCCGGACTTGGCGGACTTGTCGCCGGC
>JAIOPA010000459.1 GCA_021414165.1 Candidatus Eiseniibacteriota bacterium | reverse complement strand
CGTTCGACCACTTGCCGCAGGTGCGCGTGGGCAAGGCTCCGGAGACGGTCGCGCTCCGGTAGCGGCGGGTGCGGCGCCCGCTGTGCAACAGGAACGGGCCGCTCGGCAGTGCATCGCCGGGCGGCCCGTGTCCGTGCTCGTGTCGTGTGGCGCGGATCAGCGCGCGCGCGTGTGCTCGATCAACCAGCCCGGCAACTCGGGCTCGCTGTACGCGGAGTCCCAGCTGTTGTGGTTCGCGTCGGGATACAGCGTGAGCTTGGCACCCGCGGGGTCCAGGCCACGCGCACTACGCACGCGCTGGATCTCGGCCACGATGTCGCGCGCATCCTGTGGGTTCACCACGTCGTCCTTGAGCCCGTGGAACGCCCACACCGGCAGCCCCGCCACGCGCTTGCCCACCGTGCGGGCGCGGCCATAGCCGCACACCGGCACCAGCGCACGCCAGCGCGCCGAGTCACGCGCGCCCAGGTACCACGCGCCATGGCCGCCCTGCGACATACCGGTCAGCGCCACGCGCTTGGCGTCGATGCCGAACTCCTTCGTGCTCGCCTCGAGCGTGGCGCGCACCAGTGCTTCCTGTTCCTCCCACTCCTGTTCCTCGACCGGCTTCTGCGGCATCACCACCACGAACGGCCAGCGCTCGGGCTGCTTCACGAGCCAGGCGGGCAGGCCCACATGCGTCTGCTTCACACCATCGGTGCCGCACTCGCCCGAGCCGTGCAGGAACACCAGCGCGGGCCAATGCTTCTGCGCCGCGTGTCCCGGCGGCAGCCACACCGCATAGCGATGCGTGGCCGCACCCAGCTTGATCTCGCGGAACACGAAGCGCCCGGAGTCCGCCACCGGCGTGCCCTCCGCGTGTGCCATGCCCGTCATGCCAAGCAACAGAGCGGCGAGCAGCAGATGGGAGACGTTCACGAGACTCCGATCGTGATGAGGGGTTCGGGACGAGGCGTGCCGACGGATTCCCCGAGCAGCGTGAGGTGCGTGGTGCCCACGATCTTCACCTGCTGCAGCGTTCCGGCAGGCGAGCCGTCGTCGGGCCACACGACGGTCTTGAACTCGCGGCTCTTGCCGTAGAGCTGCGGCGGCTGGTCGGCCTTGCCGCGATTGCTCGGGCCATCGACCAGCACCTCGATGGTGCGGTTCAGGTACCCATCCATGATCTCGCCCGAGATGGCGTGCTGCTCGTCGATCAGCACCTGCAAGCGGCGGCCCTTCTCGGTCTCGTCCACGGTCTCGGCGAGCTTGTAGGCGCGCGTGTCGGGGCGGGCCGAGTACTTGAACAGGAACGCGCTGTCGAAGCGCGCGCGCTGCATGAACGCGCGCGTGGCCTCGAAGTCAGCGTCGGACTCGCCGGGGAAGCCCACGATGACGTCGGTGGTCACGGCCACGCCGGGGATCTGCGCGCGGATGCGGCCCAGCACGTCCTCGAACTGCGTGATCGAGTAGGTGCGCTGCATGGCCTCGAGAATGGCGTCGGAGCCGCTCTGCAGCGGCAGATGCACGTGCGGCATGACCTTGTCGCACTCGGCCATGGCGGCGATGACGCGCTCGCTCATGTCGCTCGGGTGTGGCGAGGTGTAACGCACGCGCAGCACGCCGGGCACCGCGCTCGCGGCGCGCAGCAGGTCGGCGAAGTCGTGGGTGCCATCGTGGTACGAGTTCACGGTCTGGCCCAGGAACACGATCTCGCAGAAGCCCTGTGCCGCCGCGCTCTCGACCTGTCGCACGAGATCGGCGAGCGGCAGGCTGCGCTCGCGCCCGCGCGTGTAAGGCACCACGCAGTACGTGCAGAACTTGTCGCAGCCACGCTGCACGGTGACCCATGCGCGCACGCCGGGCTGGCGCTTGGGCTCCAGGTCGCCGTACGTCTCGTCGCGATCCAGACGGATCTCGGCGGTGGGCACGTTGGCCGCGCGCTGCAGCAGTGCGGGCAGGTCGCGGTAGCCGTCGGGGCCCACGACCAGATCGAGCACGCGCTTCTGGTCGAGCAAGCGCTTCCGCAGATGCTGCGCCATGCAGCCGGCCACGCCCACGATGAGCGCGGGGTTCTTGCTCTTCAGATGTGCGAACTCGCCCAGGCGGCCCAGTACGCGCAACTCGGCATGCTCACGGATGGCGCACGTGTTCAGGATCACCGCATCGGCGTCCTCGGCACGCTCCACCATCTCCATTCCGGCGCGCTGGAGCACACCGGCCATGAGTTCGGAGTCGGCCACGTTCATCTGGCAGCCATAGGTCTCGAGGAACACGCGTTTCATGAGGGGGAAAACGGTAGCACGGGGCGGGGGAGCGCGGCGAATCGCAGCGCGGAGCGGCGTTTGACCCCGTACGGTGGCAACCCGCACACTCCCCGGCCCACCATCCTATAAGAGGAGTGCCCCACCGATGCCGTCCAAGCCGTCCCGCGAACTCGTCACGTTCAAGAACCCCGCCCCGGGCCGCGAGTACTGGATCCGCCACGAGTGCCCCGAGTACACCGCGCTCTGCCCGGTCACTGGCCAGCCCGACTTCGGCACCATCATCGTCAAGTTCGTGCCCGATGAGCTGTGCGTGGAGTTGAAGTCGCTCAAGCTCTACATCTGGGCGTTCCGGAACGAAGGCCACTACTTCGAGCAGGTCACGAACCGCATCCTGGACGACCTCGTGAAGGCCATGAAGCCCAAGAAGCTCAAGGTCGTGGGTCTGTTCAATGTGCGCGGTGGTATCACCACGCGTGTGATCGCGCGCTACGAGAAGCCGGCCAAGCCGGCCCGCAAGCGCAAGTAGCAACCGCGACGGGGCCGGGTCGTGGACCCGGCCCGCGCGCTCCGGGGTAGCAGCAATACCCCGTGACGGGAGTCCCGGGGCGGCCTATGCTGGCCGCCACCGGGTGTCATCCGATCCGCGACCGGCCGCCGCACGGCATGACCCGTCCCACGCATCCGCATGGGGGCGGGGCACGACCGCCGGCGACCGAACCGCATCCAGGAGCGATGTCGCACTTCCTCCGCCGCTTTTGCGCCGCACCCGACGCCCTGCGTCGAGTCGCCCGACTCGCGCTGGCGTTCGCCTGCGCGTGCGCGATGTTGTTCGTGGCGGCGAACGCGCGGGCGCAGGACTACGCGCCGGGCCGCGTGCTGGTGCGCTGGAAGCCGCTGTCGAAGAGCGCCGCGCGCAACGACGCCATGGCCCCTCTGGGCGCGATGCGCGTCGCGAGCTATGAGTTCGCCGGGCTCGAGGCGCTGAGCGTGCCGGGCATGGATCCCGCCGAGGCTGCCGCGCGACTGTCGCAGGATCCGCGCGTCGAGTACGCCGAGCCGGACTACCTCGTGAGCATTGGCCGCACGCCCGATGACCCGCGCTATCCCGAGCAGTTCGGCCTGCACAACGCGGGGCAGACGGGCGGACTGGCGGGGGCGGACATCGGGGCCGATCGCGCGTGGGAGTTCTACACCGGTGAGCCGTCGCTGCTGGTGGCCGACATCGACACCGGTTGCGACTACGACCACGAGGACCTGGCCGCCAACATCTGGACCAATCCCGGCGAGGTGGCGGGCAACGGCATCGACGACGACCGCAACGGTTACATCGATGACGTGCACGGCTACGACTTCTACGGGCACGACGGCGACCCGCGCGACGACAACGGCCATGGCACGCACACCGCGGGCACGATCGCGGCGGTGGGCAACAACGGCGTGGGCGTGACCGGCGTGGTGTGGCAGGCCAAGCTGGTGATCCTCAAGTTCCTGAACGCCAACGGCAGTGGGCCCACGTCGGGTGCGATCGAGGCGATCGGTTACTGCGTGCGCAATGGGATCCGGCTGAGCAACAACTCGTGGAACGGTGGCTTCTACTCGCGCGCGCTCGAGGATGCGATCAGTGCGGCGGGCGATGCGGGCCACCTGTTCGTGGCCGCGGCCGGCAATGCGCGCACCGACAACGATGCCGCTCCGAGCTACCCGGCCGCGCTGCCCGCGGACAACATCATCACTGTGGCCGCCACCGACCATGCCGATCAGCTGGCGGGGTTCTCGAACTACGGACTCACGTCGGTCGACCTGGCCGCGCCGGGCGCGGACATCCTGTCGACCGTGCCGAACAACGGCTACCACCTGTTGTCCGGCACCAGCATGGCGGCACCGCACGTGACGGGCGCAGCCGCGTTCCTCATGGGCCGCTTCCCGCAGATGGCGATCGCCGATGTGAAGGCACGGCTCCTGTTCTTCGCCGAGCCCAAGCCGGGACTGATCGGCCGCTGTGTGACCGGCGGGCGCTTGAACCTGGCGCTCGCGGCCGCCGACGCCGACAGCATCGCCCCGTCGCGACCACAGGGCCTGCGCGTGGCGAGCGTGGGCAGTAACTCGGTGGAGTTGGCCTGGACGGCTCCCGGCGACGACAGCACCGCGGGCACTGCGGCCACTTACGAGTTGCGCGTGGCGGTGCAGCCGATCACGCCCGCGAACTTCGCGCAGGCCACGCTGTTCGCTTCGCCGCGCCCGCGGCCGGCGCAGAGCGCAGAACTGTTCCGCATGCGCGGGCTCGCGACCGAGGCCACGTACTTCGTGGCGCTGCGGGCACGGGACGAGTTCGGCAACCCCGGCGCGATCTCCAACGTGGTCACGTTCACCACACTCGCAGCGCCGAACCTGGTGTTGCCCACGCCTACGGTCGATGCCGCCACGCGCACGGGCATCACGCTCACGCGTACCGTGGAGTTGCGCAATCCGTCGGCGGGCGTGCTCGAGTGGAGCGCGCCACGCCCCGTGCTGGACTTCGGCACGCCTGCGCCGGTCGTGGCGGCATGGCCCGACGAGCCCACGGCCAAAGGCACCGTGGGTTCGGCGCACGAGCCGCAGACCGCCGGAGCAGGCGGGCCCGATGCGGGTGGCTATCGCTGGATCGACTCCGACGAGCCCGCGGGCCCTGCGTTCCAGTGGGTCGACATCGTATCGCCGGCCAACGCGATCACGTTGTCGGGCGACGAGGCCATGTCGGCGCCGTTGCCGCTGGGGTTCAGCTTCCCACTCTATGGCCGGCGCTTCTCGCAACTGCGCGTGTGCACGAACGGTTACCTGCAGTTCGGCAACGAGGGCCCCGTGTTCGTGAACGTGGGGCTGCCGGGAACGGGTGCCGCACGCAACCTGATCGCGCCGTTCTGGGACGACCTCAGCTTCGGGACGGGTGTGAAACGCGCGTACCTGCACTTCGATGGCGCGCGCACGATCGTCACCTGGAACGCGGTGCCGCGCTTCAACGATGCCGGTTCGGTGTTCACGTTCCAGGCCATCCTGTACCCGTCGGGTGAGGTGCGCTTCCAGTACCGGCGCATGACCGGCAGCACCACGCAGGCCACGATCGGGCTGCAGGACAGCACGCGCGCACTGGGCACCACGATCGCGTTCAATCAGGCTTACGTGCACGACAGTCTGGCCGTGCGCGTGGTGCCCTTGGTGCAGTGGCTCGAGGTGTCGCCGGCTGCGGGCGTGATCGGGCCGGGCGAGTCGCAGACACTCACGCTATCCATGGTGGCGAACGGGCTGGCGTCGGGCACCTATCGCGGCCGTGTGCGGCTCACCACCAACGACGGCTCACGGCCCGACACCGCGATCGCGGTGAGCCTGGCGGTGCAGGGCGCGCCCGACATCACCGCAGCTCCGGCGGCGCTCGACTTCGGGGCGCACTCGATCGGCGCGCGCGACACGCTGCATCTCACGATCGCCAACACGGGCGTGGATCCGCTGCATGTGTCGGGACTGTCCGTGACGCACTCGGCATTCCATGTGGCGGCCGACGGGTTCACGTTGTTGCCCGGTGACACGCGCGCGCTCGCGGTGGTGTTCGCGCCCACCGAGATCGCCGAGGCCGTGGGCGAGTTGCGCATGGCGAGCGACGACCCGGACCAGCCGTTGCTCGCGCTGCCGCTGCGCGGCGTGGGCAGTGCCGCGCCGGTCCTGGAACTGGTGGCGACCAGCCTCGTGACCGCGGCCGCACCCACGCTGGGTGAGCATGCCGCTCAGCGCGAGCGCGCCATCGTCCTTTACAACCCCGGCGGGGCTCCGTTGCAGTGGACGGCATCGGCGTACCAGGGCGTGGTG
>JAIOPA010000458.1 GCA_021414165.1 Candidatus Eiseniibacteriota bacterium | reverse complement strand
GTCCGGACTGTCCTCAAGGAGCATCATGTGAGTCGCACAAAAGAGATCCAGGTCGGCATCATGGTGCTGGCGGCGTTGGGTATCACGCTCTGGGGCGTGACCTGGCTCAAGGAGCTGTCGCTCACGCGCAAGGTGCGCACGTGGCATGTGGAGTTCCCGCAGACGGGCGGGTTGGCCACGAGTGACGAGGTGCAGGTGAACGGCCTGCGCAAGGGCAACGTGGCCGGCATCAAGCTGGCGGGCGACCGTGTCGTGGTCGATCTCGCGCTCACCACCGACATCGTGCTCACGCGCGACTCCCGCGTCGCGATCCGCAACCTGGGACTCATGGGTGAGAAGGTGGTGGCGGTCGACCTGCGCACCACCGGAGCGCCGTACTCCGAGCGCGACACCATCGCGGGCATCTATGAGCTGGGCATACCCGAGGTCATGGCGCAGATGGGCCCCACGGTCGATGCACTGCAGTCGCTCACCGCCGAGCTCAACACGCTGGCGGGCACGATCCAGAAGGACGGCAAGCTCAAGGAGACGCTGCTCAGCTTCCGCTCCACGAGCGAGGAGCTCAACGCAGCCGTGCGTGAGAACCGCGTGCTGCTGCGCGAGAGCATGACCAACCTGAGCGCGGCCTCGCGTACGGCCAAGGCGCTCACGACCGACCGCGAGGAGCGGCTCAAGCAGACGCTGGACTCGTTCGAGCGCTCGGCGGTGGGGCTCGAGCGGCTCACGGGCAAGCTGGATTCGCTGCGCGGCGTGCTCCAGAAGGTGTCCAGCAAGGTGGACAGCGGTGAGGGTACACTGGGCCGCCTCGTGAACGACCCCAAGCTGTACGATGACGCCCGCGCCTCGGTCGAGGAGCTCCAGAAGCTCATCGCGGACATCAAGAAGAACCCCAAGAAGTACCTGCACATGAGTATCTTCTAGACTGGCCCCAGCATCCCCGCACCGACAGCCTGCCCCGCATAAGAGAGTCCCATGAAGCCGAGCAGCAAGAGCAACAAAGCCGCCAAGACCACGTTCTTCTGCAGCGCCTGCGGTAACGAGCAGCCGCGCTGGTTCGGGCATTGCCCGGCGTGCCATGAATGGAACACCGCGGCCGAGGCGCCCGCGGGCGGCGCGGCGGGTGGCGCGCCCGAGGCGGGCCGCAACACGGGTGGCCGCCGCTGGGTGCCGCAGGGCACCGTGCGCGCCGAGGGCCCCATCGCCCTGGCCGACGTGACGCTGGAGTCCACCGAGCGCCAGAGCACCGGCATGCGCGAACTCGATCGCGTGCTGGGTGGCGGCATCGTGCCGGGCTCGCTGCTGCTGGTGGGTGGCGATCCGGGCATCGGCAAGAGCACGTTGTTGCTGCAGCTGGCGCGCGCGTTCGCGCTGTCGGGCCGAAAGGTGCTGTACGTGAGCGGTGAGGAGAGCGAGCAGCAGATCCGGCTGCGCGCCGCGCGGCTCGGCGAGGTGCCGCCCAACCTGCTGCTGTTCTGCGAGACCGACCTGGAGACGGTGCTGGAGACCGCGTCGCAGGTGCAGCCCGACTGCTTGATCGCGGACTCCATTCAAACGTTGTCGCGCGCCGACCTCGAGGGCGGCCCCGGCACCGTGACGCAGGTGCGCGAGTGCGGTCTGGCCATGCTGCATTACGCCAAGGCTTCGAAGACGCCGGTGTTCCTGGTGGGCCACGTCACCAAGGACGGCGCAGTGGCCGGCCCTCGCGTGCTCGAGCACATGGTCGATGCCGTGCTGTACCTGGAAGGCGAGCGATACCAGCACTACAGCGTGTTGCGTGCCGCCAAGAACCGTTTCGGCAGCACGCATGAACTGGGCGTGTTCGAGATGCTCGAGTCGGGCCTGCGCGAGGTGGCCAACCCGAGCGAGGCGTTCCTGTCGGACAGCTCGCGCGACGTGCCGGGCATTGCCGTGGTGGCGAGCCTCGAGGGCGCGCGGCCATTGCTCGTTGAAGTGCAGGCGCTGGTGAGCACATCGTTCTACGGCACGCCGCAGCGCGTCACGAGTGGCTACGATCCGCGCCGGCTGGCCGTGCTGCTCGCGGTGCTCGAGCGCCGCGTGGGACTGCGCATGGGCAAGCATGATGTGTTCGTC
>JAIOPA010000453.1 GCA_021414165.1 Candidatus Eiseniibacteriota bacterium | reverse complement strand
CTCGCCCCACTGGCCGTCCGACAACTTGTACTTGTCGCGCGCCAGCATATCGGGCGTCCACTTGGTGCCCTGCGTCTTCTGCACCAGGCCGTTCGCGTACTCGAAGAACGCGCGCTTCGTGATCATCTCGATCTCGGGCTGCGTCAGACGCGGCGAATCGTGCACGACGACGTCGGGATAGATACCGCCGCCGCCATACACCGTGCGGCCCGCCGTGGTCTTGAACTTGGGCCGCAGCGCCAGGGCGGAGTCGGTCGGGACCTCTTCCTTGAACGCGTCGGTCTGGTAGTCGACCTGGTCCTCGAACTTGGTGTAGTCGCGCTGGATGCCGCGGCCACTCGGCGTGTAATAGCGCGCCACGGTGAGCAGCAGCTTGCCCTCGGTCAGGTTGACCTGGTTCTGCACCAGGCCCTTGCCGAACGTGTTGAGACCGGCGACCAGGCCGCGGTCCAGGTCCTGCACCGCACCCGACACGATCTCCGACGCCGACGCCGAACCGTGATCCACGAGCACGATGAGCGGGCCATCGGTGAACTTGGTCTTGCGGTCGGTCGAGTAGTAGTCCGCGTTCGACGACTGGATGCGGCCACGCGTGTACACGAGCTTCTGGTCCTCGCCCACCAACTGGTCGAGCACGTCGACCGCCTGGTTCAGGAGGCCGCCCGAGTTGGAGCGCAGGTCGATGAGCAGGCTCTTCATGCCCTGCGCGCGCAGCTTGGCAATGGCGGTCTCGAGCTCCTCACCCGTGGTCTGCGCGAACCGGATGATGCGCACATAGCCCACGCCCGGCTTGATCATGTACGAGTAGGGCACGGACTCGATGGGGATCTTGGCGCGCTCGATCTGGAAGTGCAGCAGCTCGCCAGCGCCCGGACGCTCGATGTCGACGTCGACCTGCGAGCCGGTGGGGCCCTTCAAGAGCTTGAACACGTCGTCGTTCACGAGCCCCTTCTTCAGGGGCTTGCTGTCGACCGCCACGATCTTGTCGCCGGCGCGGATGCCCAGGCGATACGCCGGCGTGCCCTCGATGGGCGACAGCACGACGATCTTGTTGTCCACGATGTCGAACTGCACGCCGATGCCCGAGTACTCCGCACGGAAGTTCTCGTCCATGGCCGCCGCGCGCTGCTTGGGCAGGAACACGGTGTGCGGGTCGAGCGTCTTCAACATGCCGTCGATGGCGCCCTTGATGAGCTTCTCGTTGTCCGGCTGCTCGACGTAGTTGTTCTGCACGGTGTAGAGCACCTGCGAGAACAGGTCGAGCTGACTGCGCAGGTCATCGGTCGCCGACAACGCGCGCGCGAAGCCGAACCCGAGCAGCAGCGACAACGCCATGGCGATGGCGAACGGACCAAGCGGTGAACGGCGGGACTTTTCCATGGAGGCGCTACCCTCGGGTCAGGGACTCCGGCCGCGCCGGGAGGCGTGACCGCAGGGACTGCAGGCGTTCGGCAGCGGCCTCGAGCGTCTCGCGCTTCCGTGCGAAGTGGAAGCGCAGGCGCTGAGAGCCGGCCGCGGGATCGGCATAGAAACTCGAACCGGGTACCCCGGCCACGCCGATCTCGCGGATCAACCAGCGCGAGAACGTGACGTCGTCAGGGAACCCGAAGTCGGACAGATCGGTCATCACGTAGTACGCGCCCTTGGGCGCGATGGGATGGAATCCGGCCTGTTCCAGTATCGGCACGAGGAACTCGCGGCGTTCGCGGTACTTGGCGGCCAGCTCCGTGTAGTAGGCGTCGGGCATGGCCAACGCCACGGCCGCGGCCTCCTGGAGCGGCGCCGGGGCGCCCACGGTGAGGAAATCGTGCACTTTGCGGATGGCGTTCGTGAGGTCCGGGGGCGCCAGGCACCAGCCGATGCGCCAACCGGTCACGCTCCAGGTCTTGGACAGCCCCGACACCGTGACCGTGCGCTCGCGCATGCCGTCCAGCGCGGCCATGCTCACGTGCTCGGCGCCGTCGTACAGGATGTGCTCGTAGATCTCGTCGGTCACGCAGATCACGTCCCACTTCCGGCACAGCGCGGCGATGTGTTCCATTTCCGCGCGTGTGAACACCTTGCCGGTCGGGTTGTTGGGCGTGTTCACCACGATCAGCCGCGTCTTGTCATTGAACGCCGCCTCGAGCACCGCCGGATCGTAGCTCCAGTCGGGCGCGTTCAACCGCACGAAGCGCGGCACCGCACCGGACAGGATCGCGTCGGGTCCGTAGTTCTCGTAGTACGGCTCGAACACGATGACTTCGTCACCCGGGTCCACCAACGCCAGCATGACCGACGCCATGCATTCGGTGGAGCCGCAACACACCGCGACCTCGCGCTCGGGATCGAACGACAGCCCGGTGAAGTGCTGCTGCTTGGCGACCAGCGCATCACGCAGGCGCTTGGCGCCCCACGTGATCGCGTACTGGTTCACATCGGCCATGACCGCGCGCGCCGCCTCGGCCTTGATCGCCTCGGGTGCCGGGAAGTCGGGGAAGCCCTGCGACAGGTTGATCGCGTTGTGCTGGTTGGCCAGCCGCGTCATCTCGCGGATCACGCTCTCGGTGAAGCGCAGGCTCTTCTGCGACACCCGCACGCGCGTGCTCACCGGCCGAACTCCTTATTCGTGCCGACCCACGCATACGTGGACAACAGGTCCTTGTACGCGGGCAGCGCCTTCTGGAATGCCGCGGGTGTGCGCGACGACAACACGACCAGCATCACGAGGTCCTTCTCGGGCACATACGCCACGGCCTCGTGCGGCGGGCCGCCATCCTCGGAGAAGTAGCGGATGATCGCCTGCTTGCCCGCCGCCCCGGTCGGCACCTTGCCGGCATCCGT
>JAIOPA010000449.1 GCA_021414165.1 Candidatus Eiseniibacteriota bacterium | reverse complement strand
GGCTTCCAGACCATCGATGGCGAGGTCCAGCGCAACGTGGTGTTCTGGGAACAGCCCACGCGAACGCCCATGTCGGTGATCCAGCGCTTCATGGACATGCTCGAGGAGCACCCGTTCACGCAGCACGCGCGCGCCACCGGTGATTGGGGGCCGCTGCGGCTCTCGGACTTCATGAGTGATGCCGAACTGCAGGGCTCGAGACTCTATCGAGAGGTCTACCGTCACTCCGGTGTGGGCCGGCTGCTGTCCACGGCCACGTTCCGCGGCAATCGCGTCGGCACATTGAATCTGTGCCGGCCCACCGGTGCGCCGGACTTCACCGAACGCGACCGCGAGCTGCTGCGGTTCGTGACCCCGCACTTCGTGCAGGCACTCGCCGCCGCAGAAATGACCACGGCGCGAGAGCAGTCCGCCGTGCTGCCGCTCGCCACGCTCGGACTCACGCACCGTGAGGCCGAGGTGGCACGCTGGATCGCGCGCGGCCGCACGAACACCGAGATCGCCAAGATCCTCGAGATGGCACCGCGCACGGTCGAGAAGCACGTCGAGAACATCCTGGTGAAGCTGGGCGTCGAGAACCGCACCGCCGCGGCCATGATGATCGGCGGCCGTGTGACTCACGTGCCGCGAACGCCTCCACCGCCCGGCACGGGGCCGCGCAAAGCAACAACCCGCAAGAAGCGCAAGGTTGCCGCAACTAGACCGAAGTCGAAGAGCACACGAAAGCGAGTGCGATAGCGCGCAGGCCTGCATTATCCTGCGTGGCCTATGCGCCGCTCCCCCACCCTGGCAGTCGCGATGCTGTTCACGGTCCTGTTGGCGCCGCGGGCTCTGGCCGCGCCGGTGCACACCACGTACCTGTGGCACATGCACCAGCCCATCTACTGGCCCGAGCGCAGCACGTTGCTCGGTGCGCCTTACGAGACGGCCTACCAGACGATCACGCTCGGTCACAGCCAGAGCGACGTGTTCTCGATCTTCAACAAGGACGATCGCGTCCACGACTATCAGGACTATCCGCGCACCGCGATCCAGTCCGTGCTCGATCAGCCCGATGCCGGCGCGCAGGTGTCGTTCGCGGGCTCGCTCATCCAGAACCTGAACAGCCTGGGTTCGCTCGGCTGGAACGGTGGACGCTACGCCGCCAACTGGTGGCAGCCGTATCGCGACGCCATGGCGCTCACCACCTCGGGCGGCCGCCGGCGTCTGGATCCGGTGGTGGTGGCCATGCATCACTCCATCAACCCGCTGGTCGATGAGAACGTGTTCCGCAAGATGCTGCAGGTGCAGAAGGCGGTCATGCCGGGCGCGTGGGGATCGGGCGCACTGTCCAAGGGCTTCTTCCCTGCTGAGATGTGCTTCAGCGAACGGTTGATCCCC
>JAIOPA010000448.1 GCA_021414165.1 Candidatus Eiseniibacteriota bacterium | reverse complement strand
CACCGTGAAGGACGGCGAGACCAGCAAGCTGAGCTAGCCGCTACGCCCGAGTGAGATGGCACATTCACTCGCCCCGGGGCGATTCGACACTTCGCAGCACGAACACAAGAGGCCGGCGTCCCGATGGGGCGCCGGCCTCTTCGTTTCGGTCGCGAGTGCTACCGGTACAACGCCTTCACGTCGCTCCAGGTGTGGCCATGGGCGGGTGTCACGGAAGTGCAGGTGAAATCCGTGGTACAGCCGATCTGGCCGCAGATCCGCTCGACGTTTGCGAACGCGCCATCCTGCCAGGTCACGCGGCCGGAGCCGGGACCATCTGCGGCAGCACTCAACGATCGGTCGTTCTGGGCGATTGGTGTCGTGAGTTTGAGGCGTCCAAAGTGGATGCAGGCAGGGAGGTCGCAGCCCGTGCAGGCATTCGTGCCCACGGTCTTCCGGTGGTCGATCTGCAGCAGGCACGCCACGTATTCCTGCCCGGCGGTGAGGGTGGCCAACGCGGTGGGCAGCACTGCGATCGCGATGCCCAAGCGAACGCGACCGGGGGCCACACCCGTGGTGACCGGCACGAAGGTTCCGAATCCTCCTACGGCTTGCCCGGACGCCCAATCCACACAGTTGGTCGCACCGGCCGGAGACTGAGGAAGAAACGTGAGTGACGCCTGCCGGCAGCTACCGATGTTCTTGAACTGCCACCATGCGGGCAGCGTGGCCTCGGGAGTCGCGAAGTCGATCAGGATCTCGAGTCCGCTTACATCGGGCATCGGCTGGTCGAGCTCGAATGAGAGCACCAATGTGGACGTGCCCGTATTCGTGTCGCACGCGAACGACCGGTTCGATGCACCACCGTCTGTGTAGCACTGCTCCCAGCGCAGGTAGTAGCCGGGCGCGGTGCTGCCGGCGGCACGGGTCATGCCAGGCAGTGCGATCGCGAAGAGTAAGAGCAGCACAGACACCGAGCGGCGGAGCATCGCATCCATGTGGCGATTCCCTTGTGGGTCCAGCACGCCCGGTCAGGAGTGTGCGGGTGCTACCGGTAGAGCGCCTTCACTGCACCCCACGTGCTTCTGCGGGAGTTCGTAGGAGTGGCGAGCACGCACTGGAAGGTCGTGTTCGCAGGAACGCAGTTGGGAGCCCTGGGCACTCCGGGGCCGCCATTGCAGAACCGGCTCACGTTGGTGGGATAGCCGTTCTGCCAGGTCGCGTAACTGCTCCCGAGGAAGTTGGCGCCTTGGCCCAGCATGACATCGTTCGCGGCCACCGGGGTCGTGAGCGTCATCGAGCTCACGAAGATGCAGACGGGCACGTTGCAGCCCGCGCAGGCGCCGCTCCCCACAGTCTTGGCGTGGTCGATCGTGAGTCCGAACGCGAAGTACTCTTGGCCGGGCACGATGGTCGCGAGTGAGCTTTGCGGAACGGCGGCCACCACCAGCAACCGGGCGGTGTTGGCGCCGAGGAATCCGATGTTGTAAGTGCCGATGCCGCCGGCGGTCTGCCCCCCGCCCCAATCCACACAGTTGACCGAACCCGCTGGCATGTCGATCGAAGCGATCAACGACGTGCGGCGGCAGGTGCCGGTGCTCTTGAACTGCCACCAGGCGGGCAGCGAGGCACCGCTGGATCCGATGTCCAGGGAGATCTCCACGCCGCTCATCTGAGTCAGTGTGTTCGCCAGCTCGAACGAGACCACCAACCGATCGCTGCCCGCGTTCGTGTCACACGCGAAGTTCTTGTTCCAGGTGCCACCATCGGCATAGCACTGATCCCAGCGCAGGTTGAAGCCGGGTGCGCTCGTGGCGGCGAGGGCGGAGTGGGAGAGGCCGATCAGCGCGAGAAGTAGTGCGACGCGGCGCATGGCGTGGTCTCCGTGGACTCGCGATTACCGGTACAACGCCTTCACTGTGCCCCACGTGCTGCCGTGGGAGTTCGTGGGGGTGGCGAGCACGCAGCTGAATCTCGTGGTGGGTCCACTGCAGTTGCTCGGGGCCCTGAAGACATCACAATCATGCTGGATGTCGAGCGGATAGCCGTTCTGCCACGTGGCGTACTGGCTGCCCGCGTAGTTCGCGCCGCGGCTCAGGAGCAGGAGGGTGTTGAGGGCGGTGGTCGGGGTGTCCACGATCAGGCCGGAGAACACGATGCACACGGGGGTCAGGCAACCGCCACAGGCACCCGTGCCCACGGTCTTCGCGTGATTGATCGTGATGCGAGCCACGAAATACTCATGCCCGCCAAGGAGGTCCTGCAGGCCGCTGGGCGGAACTGCGATGGCGAACCTGATGCGGCGGCTGTTCAGGCTCCCAACGAAACCAGCGTTGACATATGCGGCGATCCCCCCCGCCGCTTGCCCATTGCTCCAGTCTTCGCACACTGCAGAGCCCGGGGGAAGCGTGAAACCCATACCCAGGGACGTCGTGCGGCAAGTTCCCACGCTCTTGAACTCCCACCACGCCGGAAGCGCGGTGGTCTCTGAAGTAAGATCGATGTTGCCTTCCAGGCCGCTCACGGTGGCGTAGTCCTCCGCCAGCTCGAAAGATGCCACGAGCGTTTCTGTGCCCGAGTTCGTATTGCAGGCGAAGTTCTTGTTCCAGACGCCGGCATCGCCATAGCAACGATCCCAGCGCAGGTTCAAGCCCGGCGGGCTGGTGGCCGCGAGAGAAGGACGCGTCGAAGCGAGCAGTGTAAGCGCGGCGACACACAGGATCGCGCGCAGGACGGGCGTGCGCATGGCAGGGCCTCGGGTTGTGGGTGACTCACGGAGGCGCTGGGGGCCGCCCGAGAATGTCATGAATATATCAGGAGGGTCGGCTGGCGACCGCTGGAAATAGCGCTGATCGCTAGCCCTATCCAGCTACGTACGTGGCTCGACGCACTGGGCGACACGCGGTAACTGTCTGCCGCGCAATCCGTTGGCCCAGCGCCATACATGCCTCCCCTCCAAACAAAACGGCCGGGGCGCGTGGCCCCGGCCGTCCCTACAGCGCTTCTCTAGAGGACGCTATCAGTCGTCGTCTGAGTCCAGCCACTTCTTCCAGGCCAGCTCGTTGAAGACGCGGCCCAGGAAGTCCTTCACCATGGTGGCGGCCGGCTTGGAGCCGCCCGCGGCGAGCACCTTGGCGCGGTACTCGGCAGCGGCACCCGGCGCCAGCATGTTCTTGGCGTCGAACTTGGAGTACAGGTCCTTCGCGATCACCAGCGACCACATGTACGTGTAGTACAC
>JAIOPA010000447.1 GCA_021414165.1 Candidatus Eiseniibacteriota bacterium | reverse complement strand
GCGGGCGCGGGTGCGCAGGTGTCGTTGCGCGGCATGTTCGAGGCCACGCTGTTCCGGCCGGTCGCGGGGAGCACGCGATACATCCCGGGCTTCATCGAGACCAAGCCGTCCGAGGCCGGCCCGGCGCTGCACGTGGTCTGCGGTGTGAATCACACCGCGGTCACGCGTGCCGCACTCGAGCTGGCCGCGCACCGTCTGGCGGCAGGCGAGCGGGTGCTGCTGGTGGATGGCTCGGCCAAGCTGGGGCTGCACGAGCGGCTGGGGCGCGATGCGCGCTGGGGCCTGCTCGAGTGCCTGGCGGCCGACATGCCGGTGCTGGGGTTGGTCCAGTACGCCGGTCACCCGGGGCTCTACCTGCTGCCGCACGGCAATGCCGAGCGCTCCGTGGGCTGGTCACCGCTTGGGCGGAAGATGGATGAAGTCGTGCCGCACTTTGGCCGGATCGTGCTCATCCTGGACCCCAGGTCGCCCGACACGGTGGGTGATGCGTTGCGCGGCCGGGCCATGGAGGGCTGGTGGGCGACCGCCGACGGCCGTACCGGCCGGGTCCTGGACGACGCCACGGCAAGATTCGGCATCGTGTTCCAGGAGTTGGACTTATCGCCAACGCCTGAGGCAACGCTGGAGGTTCTTGCGGAGCGTGTGCGCGGGCTGCGGCCCGTGGGCCCGCCGCCGGAGCTGGCGCCGATCACCGCCCGGGCGCTGCCCAAGCGGCCGGAACCGGTCCGGAGCCCCCTGGAGCCCATTATTCTGGACTGCGATTTGCAAGTGCGGCAGCGGCTCCGCTTCCTGGCGTGGACACGCCGGGTGCAGGCCGAGAACCGCCGCGCCGCGCTCCAGCCGACCTCGTAGGCACCTCGAGGTGGTGGGTCGGGGAACGGAGGACTGAACCCCAGACCTGCTCCACGGATCGGAGCGCGTCGCGCAGCACAGCCGGTGCGTGCGGGCCCTTTGGGTCCCGCCCTGCTATGCGCGTGGCGGAACGACGAGGCTGCACCATGAACCCGAATCCCCGCATCCTGATGGTGGAACACCTGGACGCCACCGGCTCATCGGCGTCCGACCTGCGCGCCCGCGCCCAGGTGCTCAAGAGCCTCGGCGCCGAGGTGCGCATGATGGCGCTCACGAGCGAGGCCGCCGACACCGACCTGCAGCACGGCACCGCCGAGCGGCGCGTGCCCGGCATCGAGCGTCTTGAAGAAGAGCGTGGCGGTGACGTGGTGCGCAAGGCCGCCTCGCAGTGGAAGGCCGACGCGGTGGTGTGGGTGAGCGCGGCCCCGGGCGGTGGTGATGCCGCGGGCTGGCTGGGTGCGCGCATGACGGCCTACTGGTGGCCGAGCGGTTGGTCGGCGGTGCGCGGTGCCGGCTCGTTGCCCGCGTTGGCGCCGGGTCTGGAGC
>JAIOPA010000510.1 GCA_021414165.1 Candidatus Eiseniibacteriota bacterium | reverse complement strand
GGGCGAGCGCTACGTGCCCGATCCCGCTGGCGCGCCCACCGTGGAGTGGCCGATCCCGTGGTCACCGTCGGCCGTGGCGGTGGTGGCGTCGCTGCAGACGCAACTCGCGAACACGCTCGTGCATGACGTCTCGCAGCCCGGCTCTCCGCTGGTGTTGTTGCGCGATCATCCGGCTCTCGTGGCGCACATGGTGCTGCCGTATGGCATGCGGGGTTATCGCGACAATGATCCGCCGCTGATCAAGGTCACCTCGCTCGCCAGTTACTCGCGCAGCGCGTTGCTCACGGGCTACCTCGCCACCGCACAGGCCTATGCCGACGCGTTCCCCGGCGACTTCTGCTACTGGCAGTACTTCAGCATGAACGACGGCTCGAATGCGCCCCCGCTCGACAGCGACATGAACACGCTGCTCTCGAACTCGTTCAATGGGCCCGGGCAGCGATCGTTCGGCGTGTTCCGCGAGAACCTGAGCGACAACGGCCCGCCCGCCACCGCGGCGCTGCAACTGCTCGACTTCGAGGCGCCGGGGTTCGTGGGTGACACGCAGGGGCATGTGTTGTTTCAGGCACTCACCTCGTGGATCGCGCCGTTCAGCAATCCGAACAACCCCACCGACCGCGAGCCCAAGACCGCGAGTGGCAGTCCGTCGTTCGGCGCGTTGATCGCGTATCGCGACTTCGGCACGCGCTATCACGAGTGGTACGTGACCGATCTCGCGCTCACCGATGCCGCGATCCAGAACCGCTTCGCGTTCCTGCCGCCCTACGGCACGGCGGCGGTGCCGGGCACCGTGCCGCTGGCCGATGTGCCGGGTATCCGCGCGGCGCTCTGGTCGCGCGTCTCGGGATGGAACCGCTGGTTGCGAGACGGCGCACAGCCGGTGGCCGATGCGTTCGTGGTGAATGCGGGCTCCACGGCCAACCCGCTCGCCGTGCTCGCGAACGATGTGGCACCGCCCGACGTGCTGCCGTCGCGCGAGGCGCCGCCGGTCGGCTTGGCGCAGGTGCGCGCGCCACTGGTGATGCGCGTGAGCGTGGTCTCGCCGGCCGCGCACGGCAGCGTGGGCATAGCGCCGGGCGCGCAGGCACTCGTGTACACGCCCGACGCGGGCTATGCCGGGCCCGATACCGTGAGCTACACGGTCACCGACGACGTGGCCGCCAGTGCCAGTGCCACCGTGGCGATCACGGTGGACGGCGTGCTCGGTGTGGCCGATGGCGATCGGCTCGCGTTGCGCGGGCCGTTCCCGAACCCTGCGGCCGGCGCGACCCGCTTCGCGCTCACGTGGTCGAGATCCCTGCCGGTGCGCGTGCGCGTGCATGATGTGCGGGGCGCCTGCGTGCGTGACCTGGGCGGCCGGACGTACGAGCCGGGCACGCACGAGTTCGAGTTATCGCGCGGCGGGCTCGCTCCGGGCGTGTACCTGGTCGAGGTGCGCGCGGGCGATGCGCACTGGGTGAAGCGAGTGCTTCTGCGCTGACACCGCGGGCACTCCGGGCCGGGCTTGCGCGCCGAGCGGCCGCCGCGCACTCTTCGCACCCCCAGCGCGGCACCCCCGGCGCGAACCCCGCGCCGCAGCCCGTGCCCTGTTCCGGATCGAACCCCGCCCATGTCCTTCGTTCTCGTCGCGCTGCCCGTTCCGGTGCGACAGCTGTTCACGTATCGCGTGCCCGAAGCGCTCGATGCGGCCGCCGTTCCCGGCGCGCCCGTCGAGGTGCCGTTCCGTGGCCGGCGCGCGCGTGGCGTGATCGTGGAGCGCATCGCCAGTTCGCCGCTCGAGAAGATCGCGGACATCACCAAGGTCACCGGGCCCGAACTGCTCACGCCGCACCTGCTCACGCTCACGCGCTGGGTGGCGGACTACTACCTGGCGCCGCCGGGCGAAGTGGTCGCGGCCGCACTGCCGGGTGGTAACGAGGGGCTGGGGCGTTCGCTCGCGCGCAAACAGGCGTCGGCGCCGGGCGCCGAGGATCGCGTGTTGCGCATGGCGATCCCGGAGCGCGTCACGCTCACCGCATCGCAGCGCGCCGCGGTGCAGGCGGTCGATGCCGCGGTGGGCAAGGGGGGCTTCCAGCCGTTCCTGCTGCATGGCGTCACCGCGAGCGGCAAGACCGAGGTGTATCTGCGCGCGGCACGCGCGGCACGCGAAGCCGGCGGGCAGGCGTTGATCCTGGTGCCCGAGATCGCGCTGGCCTCGCAGGTGGTGGCGGTGTTCCAGAAGCGCTTCGGTGGCCGCGTGGCCGCGTTGCACAGCTATCTGCCGGTGGGCACGCGCCGCAAGAACTGGGAGCTGGCGCGCCGTGGCGCGATCGACGTGGTGGTGGGCGCGCGCAGCGCGGTGTTCGCGCCGCTGCCGCAGCTCAAGCTCATCGTGGTCGACGAAGAGCACGAGCCGGCGTACAAGCAGAGCGAGCAGCTGCGCTATCACGGGCGCGACGTGGCGGTGCGGCGCGCGCAGATGCTGGGGATCCCCATCGTGCTGGGCTCGGCCACGCCGAGTCTCGAGACGCTGGCGAACGCCGCGCGTGGCAAGTACCAGCGGCTGGCACTTCCCGATCGCGTGGACAAGCGTCCCATGCCGGTCGTGCGCGTGGTCGATCTGCGCCGCGATGGCTCGGGCCCGGGCTTGCTGTCGGCGCCGCTGCGCACCGCCATTGCCGAGCGGCTGGAGCGCAAGGAGCAGGTGCTGTTGTGGCTCAACCGCCGCGGGCACTCGCACCACCTGCAGTGCCGCGGTTGTGGGTTCACGCCGGAGTGCCCCAACTGCGACATCTCGCTCACGTATCACAGCGAGCCGGCCAGCCTGCGCTGCCACTACTGCGATCACAAGGAAGCGCCGCCCGACGTGTGCCCGCAGTGCAAGCTGGCGCTGCTGCGCTATGCGGGCGCCGGCACGCAGCGCGCCGAGCGCGAGCTGGCCAGCGTGTTCCCGAGCGCGCGTGTGCTGCGGCTCGATATGGACGTGTCACGCGCCAAGGAAGGGCCGGGCGAGACGCTGCGGGCGTTCGCGCGCGGCGATGCCGACATCCTGCTGGGCACCCAGATGATCGCCAAGGGTCTCGACTTCCCGCGCGTCACTCTGGTGGGCGTGCTCGATGCCGACGTGGCGCTGCACCTGCCGGACTTCCGCGCGGGGGAGCGCACGTACCAGTTGCTCGTGCAGGTGGCGGGCCGTGCGGGCCGCGGCAAGGTGGCGGGCTAGGTGCTGGTGCAGACGTGCACGCCGGAGCACGCCGCGGTGCAGGCGGTGGCGGCGGTCAAGGCGCACGACGGCGAGCTGGCGTTCCGCAAGCAGGAGCTCGACATGCGGCGCGACGCCGAGTATCCGCCGTTCACGCGCTTGGTCACGTTGCTTCTCGACGGCCCCGATGAGGGCGAGGTCGAGGCGTTCGCAGGAGCCGTGGCCGATCACGTGCGCGAGCTGATCGGCGAGCGCGATGTGCGCGTGCTGGGGCCCGCGCCGCAAGCGTTGTCGCGGCTGCGCGGGCGCTATCGCTGGCACGTGTTGCTCAAGAGCGGCAACGGCGCGCTGCTGCGCGAGCTGGCGGCGTCCGCACTGGCGTGGGGCGATCAGCCGGGCCGGCGCAAGGTGCGCATCGTGGCCGACGTGGACCCGATCGAGGTGCTCTAGAACGCGCCGCTCGGCCTCCCGGCCGGGCCGCGCCAGCTCGCCCCAGGGCCACTGTCGCTAGCGACAGTCTGGGACATTCCCCTGACATCGCTCGGCAGGGCAGCAGCTTGCGGGAGCGCGGCGCGCGATCCGATGGGAAGAACGCGCTGTGGCGAGCGTACTTCGGCAGGTGCAGGGCCGCCTCACCCGGGCCCCCCAACGGAGCATGTCCAGAGCCTGTGTCGCCCGCTGTTGTCGCTTGACGCTATTCGAGTTGCGAAACTAGTGTCGCTCGTCCGACCGGTCGTGTGCCGCTGCGTCCCGCGGTGGCATCTTTCCCGCAAAGGGATTCCCTACATGAGCCATTCCCCGACCCGCCACACCACCGAGTCCGCCGCCGTCGGCGGGCCCGCGTCGCCCATCACGCTCGAGTTCATCCGGGAGCATCCCAAGGTCCGGCTGTTCATCCGCATGGCCGATGCCTCGCTCGAGCAGATCGGCTACACGGAGCATGGCGAGCGCCATGTGAGCCTGGTGTCGCGCATCGCCTACAACGTCTTGAAGCGCATGGGCCGTCCCGAGCGCATGTGCGAGTTGGCCGGCATCGCCGGCATGCTGCACGACATCGGCAACGCGGTGAACCGTGACCACCACGCCCAGACCGGCGCGGTCATGGCCATGCAGTTGCTCAAGGAGTTCGGCATGAGCGACGAGGAGATGCTCGTCGTCATCGCCGCGATCGGCAATCACCATGAGAACGATGGCGACCCGGTCAACGATGTGGCGGCCGCGCTGATCCTGGCCGACAAGTCCGACGTGCATCGCACCCGTGTGCGCAACGTGGACACGATCAAGTTCGATATCCACGACCGCGTGAATTACGCGGTCGAGAAGAGCTTCCTCAATGTGGACGAGGATCAAAAGCACATCACGCTCGAGCTCACGCTCGATTCGGCCACGTCGCACATGATGGAGTACTTCGAGATCTTCATGACGCGCATGCTCGCGTCACGCAAGGCGGCCAAGCACCTCGGGGCCACGTTCGGTCTCGTCGTGAACGGCAACCGGTTGGTGTAAGCCCGTCTTCAGGGTTCATGAGCTGCAAAGACGACTGGGTCTCATACAGGAGGAGTGCCTTGAACAAGCGTGTACTCGTGGCCGCCGGTTCCGCCGCGGCCCTGCTGCTCGTCGCGGGTGTGGCTGCCGCGCGTAACCCGCATTGCGCGGGTGGTATCCAGTACGTCGTGCAGGGTCTCAAGGACAAGGAGCGCGGCAACACCGAGGACTATCTGCGCCAGATGATGAAGGCCGTGGATCAGCTCTCGATGTGCGCGACCGAGGACACCGAGGACCAGGAGGCGTTGGGCTATCTGGGTTGGGCGTACGCCGAGCTCGATAGCGCGGGCCCGGCGGGTTCGGCGTTCCAGAAGGCGATCGACGGGCTCACGGCCAAGGGCGACAAGAAGAAGATCGAGATCGTGGTCACGAACCGCGAGTCGTACTGGGCGCGTGCCTACAACGAGGGCATCAAGAAGATCGGCGATGCCCAGGGCATCTACCCCGAGTTCACCAAGGAGCCGTCGGCCGACGAGAAGGAACTCAAGGCCGAGGCCGCCAAGAGCTATGAGTCGGCGATCCTGAGCCTCACGCGCGCCAAGCTGCTCAAGCCGCAGCACGCGCTCACGATCCGCAACCTCGCCACGGCGTACGCGCTCATGGGCCGCTTCGACGAGGCCGAGGCCGTGCTCAAGAACGGCCAGACCGAGGCCGCGTCCGATGCCGAGGTCGGCAAGCTGGCCGAGGCGCTCAAGTCGGTGCGCGCGAACAAGGCCGGTGCGTTGCTCGACGCCAAGAAGTACGACGAGGCGATCACGTATTACCAGGAGCTCACGAAGGCCGAGCCCACGAACGCCGATCAGTTCATGGGTCTGGGCAGCGCGCTCTTCAACCGCGCGCAGACCAAGCAGGACGCGGCCAAGCGCGCGGACTTCAAGCTCGCGGGCGAGGCGTACGGCAAGGCGTTCGAGCTGAATCCGAAGAGCAGCGATCTGGGCTTCAACGCGGCGCTCTCGTACCAGTACGCGGGCGAGCTGGCCATGTCCGAGGCCGAGTGGCGCGCCGTGCTCAAGCAGAACCCCGACGATCCCGAGGCGCTGTCGAGCCTGGGTTCCACGCTCGCCGACATGCAGAAGTTCGACGAGGCCGTGCAGGTGCTGAACCGCGCGGTGAACCTGAAGCCCGACAACAAGACGTACTTCCGCCAGCTGGGCGCCGTGTACTCCAAGGCCAACAACAACGCCAAGGCGACCGAGATGCTCATGGTGTACATGGCCATGAACAACGGTAAGGCCGCGGGCGATGCGGCCGCGACGGCCAAGGGTGCGGGCAAGGCCGGCAGCGGTGCGGCCAACACGCTCGGTGCCATGGGCAACCCGGACGCGGTGTACGAGTGGGAGTCCGAGGGCAAGAAGCTGCAGACGTGGGTGTTCAACGCCAAGAAGCAGTCGTTCACGTTCGACGCCACGTCGGGCACGCTCGTGCAGAAGTCCGACTGGGGCTCCACGGGCAGCGCGCCCAAGAAGTAAGCGCGGTCACGGGCACGAAGCCCCCGGCGAGCAGGATCCGCCGGGGGCTTCGGCATGTCCGGTGGGCAAGCGGTAGGCTGTGCGCGCGCAGCGCGTACGTCGCGGTGCGACGGGAGGTGGGAACCATGAGCACACAGTCCCCGCTCGGCACGGTGGTGGTGCTGGGCTACGGCAATCAGGGTGAGGCGCACGCGCGCAATCTGCGCGATGCCGGTGAGCAGGTGCGCGTGGCCGCGCGGCCCGGTCTGGCGGCCGAGGCGCGTGCACGCGCGCATGGCTTCGAGGTGGCCGCACCCGTGCAGGCACTGCAGGGCGCCGACACGCTCGCGGTGCTGTTGCCCGACGAGGTCGTGCCGCAGGCGTGGCCCGAGTTGGCGCCGCATGCGGGCGCGCTCAAGGCGGTCACGTTCGCGCATGGCTTCAACCTGCTCTACGGCTCGCTCGAGTTCGCCCGCACGACCAGCGTGTTCCTGGTCTCGCCCACGGGCCCCGGTCGCGTGGTGCGCGAGTTGTACGAGAAGGGCGAAGGGCTGCCCGCGTACCTCGCGGTGCATCAGGATGGCGCGCACGATGCGTGGGCGCTGGCCACGCACTACGCCACCTCGCTCGGTTGCGCGCGCGCGCAGCTGCTGCGCACCACCGTGCGCGAAGAGACCGAGATCGATCTGTTCGGCGAGCAGAGCGTGCTGTGCGGCGGCATGAATGCGCTGGTGTCGGCCGCGTTCAACACGCTCGTCGATGCCGGTTACACGCCCGAGGTGGCGTATCTGGAGTGCGTGCACCAGCTCAAGTACCTGGCCGAGTTGCTGCATGCGCGCGGTGTGGCGGGGCTGCGGCGCGGCATCTCGGGTACCGCGCTCTACGGCGACCTCACGCGCGGGCCCCGGGTCATCAACGAGCGCTCGCGCGAGGAGATGCGCGCCATGCTCACCGAGATCCGCTCGGGTGCGTTCGCGCACGAGTGGCTGGCCGAGGTCGCTGCCGGAAAGCCGACCCTCATGCGGCTGCTGTCCCAGGGCGACGCGGACCCCATCGAGGCCGGGCGGCTACGGGCGGTGGGTGGTGCCACGCCGGCGGCGCCCCCACCCGGCCCCGGGGGGGCAGGGGCCCAATCGAAGTAACCCCTTGTCCATTAGGCGATTGACAGCGCGCGGGGGCTATGGGTACGGTAATCCGGTCCCGTCCCATTCCGGCCGTCCGACATCGGCTGCGCTGCTCGGGATGTCCCCAGGAGGATGTGATGACCAAGGCCGATATCGTGGACCAGATCTCGGAGCGTACGGGCCTCACCAAGAAGGATGTCGCCGAAACGGTCGACTGCTTCTTGAATGCGGTCGCGAAGGCGCTCTCCGAGGGCCACCACATCGAGATCCGTGGCTTCGGCACGTTTCGTGTGAAGGACCGTAAGTCGCGTATCGCGCGCAATCCTCGCACCGGCGAAGCAGTGCCCGTCCCGCCGCGGCGCGTCCCCGTGTTCAAGGTCTCCAAGGAGCTCAAGGACATGGTGTCGCAGCAGTAACGCGATCCTCCCCCGGGATCACGAAGAGATTTTCGTCACGGCCGGTCTCGCAAGAGACTGGCCGTGAACGCTTTCCCGAGCAGCAGTAACGCTGAGGGAGCGCGATAAGCGGACGGCCGGTCTCGCAAGAGACTGGCCGTGAACGCTTTCCCGAGCAGCCTTGCGGCAACTCCTGCCGGTTCAGCGCGCCGCGGCTCGCTGCGCCGAGTCGTCCGCCTCGAGCCAGGCCCGCGCGTCGCGCAGCGTGGGGTCGTCGGGCACCAGCCGCGCCAGTTCTCGCACGGCCTGCTCCATGGCCGCGCGGTCACCGGTCGCGCTGGCGGCGGCGGCCATGCCGCGCCATGCGGTGGGCAGGTTCGGGTTGAGCGTGGCGG
>JAIOPA010000509.1 GCA_021414165.1 Candidatus Eiseniibacteriota bacterium | reverse complement strand
GATCACGATGTTGCCCGCGAAGTGCTCCTGCACCTCGAAGAAGTCGGCATCGTCGACCACCATGCGCACCAGTACGCGCAGGTCGTACGGCTTGTCGGCGGACTCGGGCACGATCGTGGCCAGCTTGGCATCGCGCCGGTCGATGGGGTCGCTGCACGCGCGCTTGGGCGGGTCCTCGCTCCAGTGGCTGGGCAAGAAGCTCAGCAGGCGCTTGATGTGGCGGATCGCGTCGGCATCATCGCGCACCGCAAAGTGCGCCACGCCACTCTTGGCGTTGTGCGTCATCGCACCGCCCAGATCCTCCATGGTCACTTCTTCCGACGTCACCGCCTTGATCACCTCGGGGCCGGTCACGAACATGTGGCTCGTGCCCTCGACCATGATGGTGAAGTCGGTGATGGCGGGGGAGTACACCGCGCCGCCCGCGCACGGTCCCATGATGGCCGAGATCTGTGGCACCACGCCCGAGGCCTGCGTGTTGCGCAGGAACACGTCGGCGTAAGCACCCAGCGACAGCACGCCTTCTTGAATACGCGCGCCACCCGAGTCGTTGAGCCCCACGACCGGCGCGCCGTTGTCCAAAGCCAGGTCCATGATGGCGCAGATCTTCTTGGCGTTCGCCTCGCTCATGGTGCCGCCGAACACGGTGAAGTCCTGCGCGAACGCATAGACCAACCGGCCCTCGACCTGCCCGAAGCCGGCCACCACGCCGTCGCCCGTGATGCGCTTGTCTCCCATGCCGAAGTCGTCGCAGCGATGGGTCACGAACGCACCCACCTCGGTGAACGAACCCGGGTCGTACAGGAGCTCCAACCGCTCGCGCGCCGTGAGCCGGCCCTTGGCGTGGATCTTGGCCACGCGCTCGGGCCCACCACCGGCCAGCGACTCCTCACGACGACGCTCGAGTTCCTTCATCCGTTGCTCGCGGTTCACGGCTTCCTCCTGATGGGGGCTGTTCGAAGAGGGCGAGGGTAGGAACCGCTGGAACAGGGGTCAAGTTCCATGGGCGCGAACGGCCCAATCGCCCCGGGGTGAGTGAACTGGCCACTCTCGTGCGCATGCCCCCGCGCCCGTGGCCCCGGGGGGCCGCGTTCGTAGTCCGTGCGGCGGGGGGGCTGCGGGCTCCGTGCTAGCCTGCGGGCTCAGTCCCCGCGTTCCCCCCATCCGGGAGGCCTCAGAATGCCAGCGACTCGTCCGCTCAAGATCCGCCAGGGGCAGGTGGTGCTCATGGTGGGTACCGCCAAGGGTCTGTTCCTGTTCGCCGCGAACCCCGGCCGCGACAAGTGGGAGCTGGGTGGCCCGCACATGCCGGGGCATCCGATCTACTCGGTCGCGCATGATCCGGCCAATGGGCACCGGCTGTATGCGAGCGTCGACAATCCGTTCTTCGGCACCACGCTGCGCTGGTCCGACGACCTGGGCGCCACGTGGACCGATGGCTCCAAGGGCGTGATCGCGTTCCCCGAGGACACGGGTGCATCGCTCAAGCGCATCTGGCAGCTCGCACCCACCGGGCGCAACGGCACGATCTACGCCGGCGTCGAGCCGAGCGCGTTGTTCGTGTCGCACGATCGCGGCGAGCACTGGGATCTGGTGCGTGGGCTCTGGAACCATCCGCATCGGCCCAAGTGGCAGCCGGGCGCGGGTGGGCAGTGTCTACACACGATCCTGCCGCACCCGAACGATCCCAAGAAGATGCTGGTCGCCATGTCGACC
>JAIOPA010000031.1 GCA_021414165.1 Candidatus Eiseniibacteriota bacterium | reverse complement strand
CACGCAGTTGAAGCGCTTCGACTGTGTGGTCATCGCGACCGCGCACAAGGACATCGACTACGGTGTCGTGTTGCGCTGGTCCAAGGGCATCGTCGATACGCGCAACGCGCTCGTCGGCAAGCGCTCGCCCAAGATCGTGCGCCTGTAGGCGATCGCTTCCACACGCGGCCCCGGTGAGCCCACGCTCGCCGGGGCTTCGTGCTTCAGGCGGTGCGAGCTGCGCGGCGCAGACCCAACCCGACCCATGCCGAGCCAGCCCCGAACGCCAGCAGGAACGGCAGCGCCTCGGGCCGCGCATGGAGCCAAGCGAGTGCGGCAAGCGTGGCGCACAGCGCCGTACCCGCCAGTTCGGCCATGCCACCGCCTGCGCGGCGGCCCGCCGCGGCGGCCTGTCGCACACCGCCCCACTTGGGCGTGCGCACGAACTCGCCTGTCGCACCCCACAGCCCTTCGGCCACCGCGCGCGTGAGCGACCACGCGAGCCCGCCGCACAGCACGAGCGCCAACGCCACGTCGGCGGCCGTGCGTGCGCCGCCTCGGCCCGCACGACGCTGGCCCTCGGCCAGGAACCACACCACCGGCAGCGTGCCCACGCCGAACAACGCGACCTGCGACGCGATCAGTGCCCACACCGGCCAGCGCTCGCCACTCATGAGCAGCGGTGCCATGAGCGCCAGCAAGACCAGCAGCAGCGGGTACACGAGGTTCGCGGTCAGATGCACCGTGGCCTCGAGCTTCAAGCGGGCCGGGATGCGCGCAGCCCACACCCGCGGCAGCAGCTTACGCGCGGTCTGGAATGCGCCCTTCACCCAGCGGTGCTGCTGCGAGCGGAACGCGCGCATGTCCTGCGGCAGCTCGGCCGGCACCTCCACGCCCGGATCGAACACGAACCGCCAGCCCGCCAGCTGCGCGCGGTACGACAGATCGAGATCCTCGGTGAGCGTGTCGTGCTGCCAGCCGCCCGCATGCTCGATGCACGCGCGGCGCCACACGCCCGCCGTGCCATTGAAGTTGAACCAGCAGCCCGCGCCCTGCCGCGCGGTCTGCTCGACGTACAGATGCGCATCGAGCAGCACCGCCTGCGCACGGCTCAGCGCGCCGGCGTCACGATCGAGATGTCCCCAGCGCGCTTGCACCAACCCCACGCGCGAGTCCGCGAGGTGCGGCAGCATGCGGCGCAGGAAGTCGGGCGCGGGTACGAAGTCGGCGTCGAACACGGCCACATAGGGCTCGCTCGACTGCAGCAGGCCATGCGCGAGTGCTCCGGCCTTGAACCCGTGCCGGCTGCCGCGGCGCACGTGCTCGATCTGCAACCCGGCGGCACGGGCCCTCGCCACGGCGTCCGCCCCGACCGCTGCGACAGCCTCGCCCGAGTCATCGAGCAGCTGTACCCGCAGCCGGTCGCGCGGCCAGTCGAGTGCGGCCACCGCGGCCACGAGCCGGCCGACCACCGCGGCCTCGTCGCGCACCGGCAGCTGCACCAGCACCGCGGGCTCCTCGCCCGCTCGCCACCACGGCGCCGGGGCCACAGGGCCCCTGGAACGCGCACGGATCAACCACCAGCGATGCGAGGCATACGCCAGCAATCCGAGCTGGCCGGCCGTGTAGGCGGCCGCCACGAGGGCGCTGGAGGCGTCTGCGAGCCACGAGGGGGTGAGCATGGGCGGTGAACCTACGCGAATCCGGGGAGCAACGGGAACCGGGCGGCGAACGGCAAGGCGGCGGGGAGCCTTACGCTCCCCGCCGCCTGCATGTGACCTTGCTGCAATGGACCTGAGGCCTAGTTCATGACCTCGAAGTCAGCGTCCACGGCACCCGGGCCCTTGCCCTTCTTGTCGCTGGGGGCCTCGGCCTCCGGAGCGCCTTCTGCGCCCGGAGCGCCCGCCGGCGGCGGGGTGCTCTGGTAGAGCTTCTGCGCCGCGGCCATCCAGGCCTGGGACAGCTGCTCGGTGGCCGCCTCGATCGTCTTCACGTCCTCGGAGCTCACCGACTCCTTGGTCGCTTTGATCTGCTCCTGCAGCGCGGTCTTCGTGGCCTCGTCGAGCTTGTCACCGTGATCGGTGATGCCCTTCTCGACCTCGTAGGCCTTGGCGTCGGCGCCATTGCGCGCCTCGGCCAGCGCCTTGCGCTTGGCGTCGTCGTCGGCGTGTGCTGCCGCGTCGTCGACCATGCGCTGGATCTCGTCGTCCTTCAGGCCGCTCGAGGCCTCGATGCGGATGCTCTGCTCCTTGCCCGTGTCCTGATCACGTGCGGACACATGCAGGATGCCGTTCGCATCGATGTCGAACGTGACCTCGATCTTGGGCGTGCCACGCGGCGCGGGACGGATGCCGTCCAGGTGGAACTTGCCCAGGCTCTTGTTGCCCGCCGCCATGGAGCGCTCGCCCTGCATCACATGCACCTCGACCGAGGGCTGCATGTCGCTGGCCGTCGAGAACGTCTGGCTCTTGCGGGTGGGGATGGTGGTGTTGCGCGTGATGAGTGCCGTCATGACGCCACCCATGGTCTCGATACCCAGCGACAGCGGCGTGACGTCCAGCAGCACGACGTCCTTGACCTCACCCGACATGACCGCGCCCTGGATCGCGGCACCGATCGCCACGACCTCGTCCGGGTTCACGCCCTTGTGCGGCTCCTTGCCGAAGATCTCCTTGACCAGCTCCTGCACGCGCGGCATGCGCGTGGAGCCACCGACCAGCACGACCTCGTCGATCTGCGACGGCGTGAGATCGGCGTCCTTCAACGCCTGCAGCACCGGGCCACGGCAGCGATCGATGAGATCGGCCACGATCTGCTCGAGCTTCGCACGCGTGAGCGACACGTTGAGGTGCTTGGGACCATTCTGGTCGGCCGTGATGAACGGCAGGTTCACGTCGGTCGACATGGTGCCCGACAGCTCGCACTTGGCCTTCTCGGCCGCTTCCTTCAAGCGCTGGAGCGCCATGGGATCCTTGCGCAGGTCGATGCCTTCCTGCTTCTGGAACTCCCCGGCCAGCCAGTCGATGATCTTCTGGTCGAAGTCGTCGCCGCCCAGGTGCGTGTCGCCATTGGTGGAACGGACCTCGAAGACGCCGTCGCCGATCTCGAGGATCGAGATATCGAACGTACCGCCGCCCAGGTCGAACACCGCGACCTTCTCGTCCTTCTTCTTGTCGAGGCCGTA
>JAIOPA010000487.1 GCA_021414165.1 Candidatus Eiseniibacteriota bacterium | reverse complement strand
TACCGTCTCGTCCTCGCCCGGCTTCTTCTCGAAGCCCACGCGCTCCATGGCGGGCGACAGGGTCTGCCGCACATAGACCGCGAACACGTTCGAGAGACTGTCCGGCACGAACGCGGCGCGCACACCCTGCAGGCCCTCGATCGTGCTCGAGACCACCGCGGGCTCGGGATCGCGTCCGTAGTACGACAGCGACTTGAGATACGTATCGCCATGCACCTCGCCCGCGGTCATGAGCAACGACAGGTTGCCCAGGAACGCCATGCGCTCCTCGGACGTGAGCAAGGTCGCGGACTTCTCGGCGAGCAACTCCATCCACTCGTCCGGCACGCTCCACGCGTAGTAGCCCTGGCCCTCGCCATTCGGCATGACCCACACCGGCTTGGCCGCCAGCTTCACGACCTTGGACTCCTCGGTGAGCAACACGCGCTCGAACTTCACGGTCTTGCCGTCGGACCACTTGAGCGTGATGGGCACATGCCAGCGCATGGCCGGCTGCGTCACGCCGTACGGCGTGGCGCGCGATTGCGTGAGCCGCACGCCGCCCTCGGCCGGGATCACGCGCACGTAAGGCACGCCGGGCTGATCGAGGAACGTGGTCATGGCCGCCGACACATTGGTGCCGCTCGTCTGATCGAGCGCCTTCCACAGGTCGCCAGCGGTCGCGTTGCCCCACGCGTGCGACTTGAGATACGCGCGCACGCCCTTCTGGAACGTGGCCGCGCCCAGATAGCTCTCGAACATCGACAGCACGGCGTTGCCCTTGCTGTACACGAGGCCCACGTTCTGCAGGCCCGCCGCCGAGCTGCTGGTGTTGTCGCGGATCGGGCGCGTCGACGGCTGCGTATCGCTCTCGCGCACATTCTGGATGCGCTGCAGGTTCGCCAGACCGTCCTTGAACTCGGGGAACACCTCGTCGGTGATCTTGGCGGCCATCCAGTTCGCGAACGACTCGTTGAGCCAAAGGTCGTCCCACCACGCCATGGTCACCAGATCGCCGAACCACATGTGCGCCAGCTCGTGCGCGATGACCGCACTGTTGGAGCGGCGCTGCGACACCGTGGCGCTGGCGGCATCGAGCAGCAACACATCGTCGCGGAACGTGATGAGGCCCGGGTTCTCCATGGCGCCGTACGCGAACTCGGGCACCGCGATCAGGTCGAGCTTCTCGAACGGATACGGGATCCCGAACCAGCGCTCGAGCGCCGAGAGCAGCTTGGGCGTCACCGCGACCGACGTGCCCGCGAGATGCTTCTGGCCCTGGCACGTCACGATGCGCGTGGGCACCTTCATGCCGGCCACGGGCACGTACTCGAACGGACCCACGGCAATGGCCAGCAGGTAGCTGGGCAACGGCGGCGTGCGCTTGAACGTGACCGTGCGCCAGCCGTCCTGCGCCGGCGTGGGATCGGTACGCTCAACCGGCGTGTTCGTGAGCACTTCCTGCGCGATCGGGGCGTCGATGATGAGCTGGTAGGGGAACTTGAACCCCGGCTCGTCCCAGCACGGGAACGCCTCGCGCGCATCGTCGGACTCGAACT
>JAIOPA010000486.1 GCA_021414165.1 Candidatus Eiseniibacteriota bacterium | reverse complement strand
ACGTCATCCTTGAAGCGCTTCAAGGCGTCGACCTTGCCCGTCCACAGCTTCTCTTCGCCGCGCATGACGCGGATCGATTCGCCACGGGTGATCTTGCCGTTCGAGACCATGCAGCCGGCCACGATGACGCCCTTCGAGAGGCGGAACACCTGCCGCACCTCGGCCGTGCCCAGGATGACTTCCTTGAGCTCCGGCTTGAGCATGCCCTCGAGGGCGAGCTTCACGTCCTCCTGGGCCTTGTAGATGATGTCGTACAACCGGATCTCGACCTTCTCGCGCTCCGCAGCCTCTCGCACGCGCGCATCCGGCCGCACGTGGAAGCCCACGATGATCGCGCCCGAAGCCGCCGCGAGCAGCACGTCGGACTCGGTGATCTGACCGACGGCCGAGCGGATGACGCGGACCGCGACCTCGCTCGTCGACAGCTTCTGCAACGACTCCGAGAGCGCCTCGACCGAGCCGTCCACGTCGCCCTTGATGAGCATCTTGAGCTCGTTCGGGCCACCCTTACCGAGGTTGTCGTGGAACGACGTGAGCGAGATCGCCTTGGTCGAACGGAACTCGTGCTCGCGATGCAGCGCGGCGCGCTTGCTCGCGACTTCACGCGCTTCGCGCTCGTCCTCGGGACACACGAAGATGTCACCAGCGGACGGCGTCGCGTTCCAACCCACCACCTCGACCGGCGTCGAGGGCGGCGCTTCCTTCACCGGACGGCGGCGTTCGTCGTACATGGCGCGCACGCGGCCGTAGACCTGGCCGGCCACGAACGGGTCGCCGACACGCAGCGTGCCGCTCTGCACGAGCACCGACGCCACGACACCGCGGCCCTGCTCGACGCGAGCCTCGAGCACCACGCCCTTGGCGCGGCGATCGGGATCGGCCTTCAACTCGAGCACTTCCGACGTGAGCAGGATCATCTCGAGCAGCTGATCGATGTTCTGGCCCTTCTTGGCCGAGATGTCGATCGAGGCGTACTTACCACCGAACTGCTCGACGACGACACCGTGCCCCGCGAGCTCCGTGCGGATCTTGGCCGGGTCGGCCGCAGGCAGATCGACCTTGTTGATGGCCACGATGATCGGCACGTTGGCGGCCTTGGCGTGATCGATCGCTTCGATCGTCTGCGGCATGACGCGATCATCCGCGGCCACGACCAGCACGACGATGTCGGTGACCTGCGCACCACGGGCACGCATGGCGGTGAACGCCTCGTGACCGGGAGTATCGAGGAACGCCAGCTTCTGGCCGCTCGGCAGCGTGACTTCGTACGCGCCGATGTGCTGCGTGATACCGCCGGACTCACCGGCAACGACGTTCGTGCGGCGCACGTAGTCCAGGAGCGACGTCTTGCCATGGTCGACGTGACCCATGACCGTGACGACCGGGGCGCGCGGGCGGAGCTTCTCGGCCGCGATCTCCTCGGTCACCTCGACGGTCTCTTCCTCGAACTCCGAGATGAACTCGACCTCGAAGCCGAACTCGTCGGCCACTGCCGCGATCGAATCCTTGTCGAGCCGCTTGTTGATCGTGGCCATGAGACCCATGCGCATACAGGCCGTGATCACTTCCTGCGGCTTCACTTCCATCATGTTCGCGAGCTCGGAGACCGTGATGAACTCCGGCGCGCGCAGGGTCTTGGTCTCCTCCGCCGGCGCCGTGGGATCGTCCTTGTCGCGACGATGCTTGCGGCGGCCCTGCGTGGTGTCGAGGCTGGCGAGAGTCTTACGGACGCTCTCCGCCGCGACGCGCTCATCGACCTTGTTCTTCTTCTTGCGATCGCGGCGGCCACGGCCCGGTCCACCCGGACCCGACGACGACGGACCGCTGCTGGGCGTGCTCGGACCACCGCCGAACGACGACGGACGCGGACCACCACCCGGAGCGCCGAAACCACCGCTCGAGGGACGGCCACCCTGATAGCCACCACGGGAAGCACCCGCGGGACCACCGTAACCACCGGCACCGGCAGGACGCGAACCCGGCGTGGACGGACCGCCCGGACGCGAACCCTGGTAACCACCACCCGGACGCGCGCCCGGACCGGTGCGCGGAGGAGGCGTGGTGGAGCGGGTCATGCTCGGAGGCAGACCCGGGACCGGAGGACGATAGACGACGGCGATGCCCGGAGCGCCCGGCGCACGGGGCGGCGGGGGCGGAGGCGGCGCAGGAGCCGGCGGCGGCTCGACCGGCGCGGGCGGCGCCGCAGCAGCGGGCGCCTCGACGACCGGGGCCGGCGGCGGGTTCAAGGCAGCTTCCTTGGCGGCGCGCTCATCGG
>JAIOPA010000485.1 GCA_021414165.1 Candidatus Eiseniibacteriota bacterium | reverse complement strand
GTACAAGAAGGGCGAGCAGGGGCATGCCGCCGAACGCTATCTGGACGCGGTGACCGCCTACGAGAAGGCGTCGCTCTTCAAGAACGCCATCGCCGTGTGCAAGAAGATGCTGCGGCTCACGCTGTCGCAGGGCCCGGTGTTGAAGCATCTCGCCGAGCTGCACTCGCTGGATGGCCTCGCGAGCGAGGCGTCGATCTATTTCGCGCAGTACGGCGAGACGATGGTGCGCGCCAACAATCCGGGCGAGGCCGCGATCGCGTTCCGCCGGGCGTTCGATAACGGCCAGGAGAATCCCAAGCTGCTCGAGCAGCTCGCCGAGGTGCAGGTCATCGAGGGCGAGGATGTGAAGGCAGCCGAGACGTTGCGCGAGGCCGCGCAGCACTGGCGCACGCGCGGTGCGCCCGCCGATGCGCTGCGCTGTGACGACCGTGCGCGCCAGCTGAACCCGGCCGGCGCTCCGGCCGAGGATGACGCGCCCATGGGCGTGCCCGAGACGATGGTCATGCGTGCGCCGTCCGTGGATGCGACGCCGTCGGGCTCGGTCGAGAAGCCGTTCGAGCTGGAGTCGTCGTTGGCCACCGTGAACCCCGAGACGATGTCGGGTCTGGTGACGCCGCCTTCGAGTGATGATGGCTCTCCCGTGAGGGCCGCGGCCTCGATGGAGTTGGAGCGCCCTGCGCGCTTCGTGCCGCCGAGCCTCTCGAGCTCCACCGACGCTTCCGTGGGTACGCCGGACGCCGATGCGAACTCGAGTGTCGGAGCGCCGTTGCGTCAGTCGCAGTCGAGCGAGTTCGAGCGTGCGCCGCGGTTCGCGCCGCCGGTCGCCGAGGTCGAATCCATCGCCACGCCGCCGGTCCCCGAGCCGGGCGAGGTGGCACCGGTGGCCGAAACCGTCGAGGAGACGCCGGTCGTCGCCGAGATGCCGGTCGTTGCCGAGACGCCCATGGTCGAGGAGACCCCGGTCGCCGCGATCACGCCGCCGGTCATGCTGGTGTCCGAGGACGAGCCCTCCGATGAGGAAGAGGCGACCGAGGCCGCTGGCGTGTACGAGATCGAGGTCGAGGAGGAGTCGAGCTACGAGAGCGCGCTGCACGAGGTCGAGGCCAAGCTGCCCGACAACGTGACGCCGTTCCCGGTGGCCGCCGCTCCGCCGGCCAACCCCACGCCGTCGCTCATCGCCCGCCGCCCCGAGGGGCTGCTCGAGGGCGTGTCGCACGTGGAGCACTTGTTGAAGCGCGCGCAGGACGAGTTCCGCGCCGGCCGCCGCGACCTGGCGTCGCAGGCGCTGGTCGAGGCCGCGCTCACGTACGAGAAGCTCGGCCGTCTGGACAGCGCGGCCACGATCTTCCGCAGTCTCGGCCGCGGCGCGCAGGCGCCTGCCGAGGTGGTGGAACTGTGGCTCAAGAACTGCGAGCAGCGTGGCGATCGCACCGAGGGCTCGCAGGTCGCCTGCGAACTGGGTGACCGCGCGCTCAATGATGGCGATGAGACCGCCGCACGCACCTGGTTCACGCGCGCGCTCGAGATCGATCCCGCGCACGAGACCGCTCGCCGCCGCATGCAGCGGCTCGACGGCCAGGCGCCGGACAACATCGTGCAGATGCCCGCGCCGCCGGTGGCCAACAACATGCCCGAGACCGGTCGCGTCGAGGTTGCACTGGGCCGTGCGCAGGCCGTGACGTTCGATCTGTCGGGGCTCCTGTCGGAGTTCCAGCGCGGTGTCGAGTCCCAGTTGGAGGGTGACGCCCAGGGGCATTACGATCTGGGCATGGCCTACCGCGAGATGGGATTGCACGAGCAGGCGATCGAATCGTTCCGCACCGCGTCGAAGGAGCCGCGCCTGCGCGGCCGTGCGCACGAGATGATCGGCCGTTGCCTGGCCGACTCGGGTGTGCACGATGAAGCCGTGCGCGAGTTCGAGACGGCGTTGAGCATTGGTTCCATCGATGGCGCGGGTGAAGCCGAGCTGCGCTATCAGTGGGCCATGAGCCTGGCCGCGACGGGTGAGTACGCACTCGCCGTGACGCAGCTGGAGCGCGCCGATCGTTGCTTCCCTGGCCGTCCGGACATCGCGGACCGCCTGTTCGAGTACCGCTCCCAGCGGAAGGCGGCATGAACGCACCCCGGCCTGCGCCGTATGGCGGCCGGCTCGAACTGCACGCGCACACGCACTTCAGTGACGGGCTGCTGTCGCCCGCGGACCTCGTGGAACGTGCACTCGCAGCCGGCATCACCGCGCTCGCGATCACCGATCACGACTCGGTCGAGGGCATCGGCCCGGCGATCGAGGCGGCTGCGGATCGTCTGGAGATCGTGCCGGGCATCGAGGTGTCGTCGTCGTTCGAGGGGATGGATCTGCACATCCTCGGCTACTTCATCGATCCGGCGTCCGAGCCGCTGCGCGTCGCGCTCGAACGGTTCCGCATCGAGCGCCGTGAGCGCGCGCTGGCGATCATGGCCAAGCTGGCGGCCCTGAGCGCGCCCGTCGATGCCGAAGAGGTGTTCGCCGCGGCCGGGCCCGGTGTGGTCGGCCGTCCGCATATCGCACACGCGTTGCTCAAGGCGGGGCATGTGCCCACGGTCGAGGCGGCGTTCCAGCGCTTCCTGGGCGCGCGCGGCATGGCGTTCGTGCCGCGTCCCGAGTTCCCGTCGGCCGAGGCCGTGCGGGTGATCGGCGAGGCCGGTGGAGTCGCGGTGCTGGCGCATCCCGGCACGCTCGCGCGCCGCATCGTGGAGAACCTGACCGAGGCCGGCCTCACGGGCGTCGAGGTCTGGCATCCGCAGCACGGCATGGCCGCACAGAAGCGTTGGTACGAGACCGCCAAGGAACTCGGGC
>JAIOPA010000445.1 GCA_021414165.1 Candidatus Eiseniibacteriota bacterium | reverse complement strand
CATCGGTCGGTCGCTGCGGGCGATCATCGACCTGTCCAAGATCGGTCCGCACGCGATCGCGGTTGACTGCCAGGTCCTCCAGGCGGATGGCGGGACGCGCACGGCCGCCATTTGCGGGGCGTATGTTGCACTCGTCGATGCTCTGGCCAAGCTGCCGCCGCAGTTGCCGGTTCCGCCGCTATTGGCCGGGGCCGCCGTCCTTCCAGCCCGTTACGACCCGAAGTTCTACGATCCCGCATCCGCACTCGTCGATCAACTGGCGGCCGTCAGCGTCGGCGTGGTCGATGACCAGCTCTACCTCGACCTGGATTACCCCCTCGACTCGCGCGCCAACGTGGACATGAACGTGGCCTACACAGCCGCCGGGAAGTTCGTGGAGGTGCAAGGCTCGGCCGAGAACGGCCAAGGCTTCGACCGGCCGCGAATGAACAACCTGCTTGACCTGGCCGTCCAGGGCTGCGAGCAGATCATGAGAATTCAGCGCGAAGTTCTGGCGACGCCCGCCGTCGCGGCCGCCGGATGATGGTCGCCTCTCCTCACCTCCAGAAATAATGCCAGGTGTAGTCCAGTTCCGCGCTCTTGCCGGGCTCCAGCTTCACATCCCAAGTGACCCGGGCGATCCCATTCAGCCGACTCCACCAGCCCGGCCAGGAATACGATCCCCACCACGGCGGCATCGCCCCGGCCGCCGTCGACCAGTCCTCCACGAGGTTGACGGCCTCGGTTTTCCCGCCCGCACCGGCCGAATCGGCTGCCCCCAGCACGTGGCGGACGACCTTTACCTCGATCGCCTGCTTGCCAAAATTGACCAGCGTCAGCTTTCCTTCCAGGTCCACGCGGTCATACGTCTCGCCCCGCAGCGTAACGGCATTGGGGGTCCGCTTGCTCTCCTTCTCGGCCTTCTTCACCTGCACATCCACGGCCGTGGTGATCTCCAGATCGGTCTCGCCGCCGACGGCCGTGTAGGTCATGATCCCCTGGCCGAGGATCCGGCCGTCCTTGACGATCATGGCCGGGGCGGTCGTGAATGGATGCTCGCCCTTATTCGTCAGCCGGGCCTTGTGGATGACCTTGGGCGAATGCAGCAGGCGCTGAAGCTCGGCCGCCCGGCCCGGGTCCATGTTCGTCCGCACATCGACCGGCGGGGCAACCGGCACATCCAGCGTGTAGACGCTCTTCACCGGCACGATGGTTTCCGCGATCGGCACGACCATCCTCTGGCCTTTCTTCAGCGAGATGTGCTTGACCGAAAACATGAACAGGTCTTCGCTCTTTTGCGTCCCGGCCAGTTCCGGTCCCAGGTCGGCCGGCGCAACCGCCGGGGCGGCATCCCGG
>JAIOPA010000444.1 GCA_021414165.1 Candidatus Eiseniibacteriota bacterium | reverse complement strand
GGTTCTGGGCCGCACTCGGTGGCACTTTCAGCGCCGCGCCCGAACCCTTCGCGCGCCGCGGTCACGCTGTCATTCAGTGCGCCGCCCGGCGCTCAGGGCCGCCTCGAGATCTTCGACGTGCGCGGCCGGCGCGTTCGCACGTTGCCCGTTGCGGGCGGTCTTGGTGCCTCGAATCAGATCGTGTGGGACGGCCGCGGCGAGTCGGGCCGCGCATTGCCCGCGGGCGCGTATCTCTGCCGGCTCCAGGCCGGTGGTACGTCGTCCACGCGCCGCGTGACGCTGCTTCACTGACCCCGCAAAGCAGAACCGCCCGGTGGCATCCTGCCTCCGGGCGGTCTGTTCGCGCGGTCAGGGGTCCTGAGTCGCTCCCCCGCCACGCGGAATCTTTGAAGCTTTCGCGGCCCCTGGCCGCGTTGTACGAACGTGCTAGTTCTTGGCGGTCTCCACAGCATCGGCCAGCACGGTCGCGCTGTTGTCGGACACCTCGAAGAATCCACCCGACACCTGCCAGTGCTCCTCGGCACCGTTCGCATTGCGCACGGTGAGCTTGCCGGTCGCCAGCGCGGTCACCATGGCCGCGTGGTTCACGAGCACGCCGAAATAGCCTTCGGTGCCGGGCGCGTGCACGTACTGCACGTCACCTTCGAACACCACCTTCTCCGGCGTCAGGATCGAGAGCTTGAACAGGTTCGACATGGCTTAGACGCCCGCCTTCATCTTCTCGGCAGCGGCGATCACTTCCTCGATGCCACCGCGCATATAGAACGCCTGCTCCGGCAGGTCATCGAACTCGCCCGACACGATGCGGCCGAAGCTCTTGACCGTCTCCGGCAGCTTCACGTACTTGCCCGGCGTGCCCGTGAACGCCTCGGCCACGAAGAACGGCTGCGAGAGGAAGCGCTGGATGCGGCGCGCGCGCGCGACCGTGATCTTGTCGTCGTCCGAGAGCTCGTCCATACCGAGGATCGCGATGATGTCCTGGAGATCCTTGTAGCGCTGCAGGATGCGCTGCACCGCGCGCGCGATGGCGTAGTGGTCCTCGCCGACGATCGCCGGGTCGAGGATGCGCGACGTGGACGCGAGCGGATCGACGGCCGGGTAGATGCCGAGCTCGGCGATCGAACGCTCGAGCACCGTGGTGGCGTCCAAGTGCGAGAACGCCGTGGCCGGCGCCGGGTCGGTAAGATCGTCTGCAGGCACGTAGATGGCCTGCACCGACGTGATCGAGCCCTTCTTGGTCGTCGTGATGCGCTCCTGGAGAGCGCCCATCTCCGTTGACAGCGTCGGCTGGTAACCGACGGCGCTGGGCATACGGCCGAGAAGCGCCGACACCTCGGAGCCTGCCTGCGTGAAGCGGAAGATGTTGTCGACGAAGAACAGCACGTCCTAGCCTTCTTCATCGCGGAAGTACTCGGCCATCGTGACGCCCGTGAGGCCGACGCGCAGACGCGCGCCCGGCGGCTCGTTCATCTGGCCGAACACCATGACCGTCTTGTCGATGACGCCCGACTCCGTCATTTCGCGATAGAGGTCGTTACCCTCACGCGTACGCTCACCGACGCCGGCGAACACCGAGAAGCCGCCGTGCTGGGTGGCGATGTTACGGATGAGCTCCTGGATCAAGACCGTCTTGCCGACGCCTGCGCCGCCGAACAGACCGACCTTGCCGCCTCGCTGATACGGCGCGAGCAGGTCGATGACCTTGATGCCGGTCTCGAACAGCTGCTTCTCGGTCTCCTGATCCGCGAACGACGGCGAGGACCGATGGATCGGGTACTTCATCTTGGCGTTGACCGGCCCCTTACCGTCGATCGGATCGCCGGTCAGGTTGAAGATGCGGCCAAGACCGACCTCACCGACCGGCACCATGATCGGATCGCCCGTGTCGGTGGCCTTCATGCCACGCACGAGGCCGTCGGTGTTATCCATGGCGATACAGCGCACGACGTTGTCGCCCACGTGGAGCGCCACTTCGACCGTGAGCCGGACCCCGCGCGCCGCATCCTCGATGATGACGGCGTTGTAGATCTTCGGGAGCTTGTCGGGATCGAACGCCAGATCGACCGTGGGACCGATGACCTGGACGACTTTGCCTGTGTTCATGGAATCGACTCCTCTGTGTGTTCCAGCCGGTGCGCCGGACCGCTCATCGCGGCCTGCCGCCGGTGCGTTGATGTCTACTTCAGCGCCTCAGCGCCGGCCACCAGTTCCGAGATCTCGCGCGTGATCATGGCCTGCCGCAGACGGTTGCGCGTCAGCGTCAGCGAATCCACGAGCTCGCCTGCGTTCTTGCGTGCCGAACCCATCGCGACCATTCGCGCCGAGTGCTCGCTGGCGAGCGAATCGGCCATGGACGCATACAGCTTGGCCGTCGCGTAGCGCGGCAGCAGTTCCTCGAAGATCGACTCGGCGTTGGGCTCGAAGATCGTCGAACCCGTGCTCGCCGCCACGACCTCGTTCGCCGCACCCGCGCCGATCGGCAGGAACGTCTCCTGCAGGACCTTTCGCGTCATGGCGTTCACGAAGTGCGTGTACAACACCTCGACGCGATCGACCTCGCCACTCATGAAGCGGGCGGTGAGATCGTTCGTGAGCGTGCGCGCCAACTCCAGGCTGGCCTCACCCGGCAGGTCGGCGTAGGACGCCAGGACCGGGTAGTGACGGCGCTTGAGGTAGTCGCGGCCCTTGCGTCCGATCACGATGCACTGGATCGAACCGGGCGCGGCCGCCTTGAGCCGCTGCTCGGCCACACGCAGCACCGCCGTGTTGTATGCACCGGCGAAGCCACGGTCGGCCGTGATCACGACGAGCGCCGTGACCTTGACCTCGCGCACCTTGAACAGCGGGTGCTCGAGTTCGCTGGCCGAAGCCGAGAGGTTCGCGAGCATGGCCGAGATCTTGGCCGAATAGGGGCTCGCAGCCTGCGCACGCGCCTGAGCACGGCGCAGCTTCGCTGCGGCCACCATCTCCATGGCCTTGAAGATCTGCTGCATGCTCTTGGTGGCGCGGATGCGCCGCCGCAGGTCTTTGAGGGATGCCATGACCTATGCCTTGAACTGGGCCTTGAACGCCTTCGCCGCCTCGTGCAGACGCTTCTCGTCGTCCGGCGAGATGACCTTGTTCGTGCGGATGTTGTGCGGGATCTCGGCGTACTGCTTGTCCACGAACGCGAGCCACTCGAGCTCGAACTTGCGGACCGCGCCGACCGCCACGTCATCCAGATAGCCGTTCGCGCCGGCCCAGATCGAGACGACCTGCGCCTCGACGGCCATGGGGACGAACTGGCCCTGCTTGAGCAACTCGACCATGCGCTCGCCGCGCGTGAGCTGGGCCTGCGTGGTCTTGTCGAGATCGCTACCGAACTGTGCGAAGGCCGCGAGCGCGCGGTACTGCGCGAGGTCGAGGCGCAGACGGCCGGCGACCTGACGCATGGCCTTGATCTGCGCGTTACCACCGACTCGCGAGACCGAGATACCGACGTTGATGGCGGGGCGCACGCCCGAGTAGAAGAGATCGCCTTCGAGGAAGATCTGGCCGTCCGTGATCGAGATCACGTTGGTCGGGATGTACGCCGACACGTCGCCGGCCTGCGTCTCGATGAACGGCAGCGCGGTGAGCGAACCGCTGCCCTTCTCGGCCGACAGCTTGCAGGCGCGCTCGAGCAGACGGGAGTGCAGATAGAACACGTCGCCGGGGAATGCTTCGCGGCCCGGCGGGCGGCGGAGCAGGAGCGCCAGCTGACGATAAGCGTTGGCGTGCTTGGACAAGTCGTCGTACACGCACAGCACGTGGCCGCCGTTGTACGTGAACTCCTCACCCATGGCGACACCGGCGTAGGGCGCGATGTACTGCAGCGGAGCGGACTCCGACGCGGACGCCGTGACGACGATGGTGTACTCCATGGCGCCGTACTTCTCGAGCGTACCGACGACGTTCGCGACCGTGGACTCCTTCTGACCGATGGCCACATAGACGCAGATCACGCCCGTGCCCTTCTGGTTCAGGATCGTGTCCAGGGCGATCGTGGTCTTGCCCGTCTGGCGGTCACCGATGATGAGCTCACGCTGGCCGCGGCCGATCGGGATCATGGCGTCGATGGCCTTGATACCGGTCTGGAGCGGCTCCGTGACCGGCTGGCGCTCGATGACGCCCGGCGCCTTGAACTCGATCGGGCGGAACTTGTCGGCGCCGATCGGGCCCTTGCCGTCGACCGGCTGGCCGATGGCGTTCACGACGCGGCCGATCATGGCCTTGCCGACGGGCACCGAGGCGATGCGCCCCGTGCACTCGACGCGGTCGCCTTCCTTGATGTTCTTGTCAGAGCCGAAGAGCACGGCACCGACGTTGTCTTCTTCGAGGTTCAGCACCATGCCCATGACGTCGCCCGGGAACTTGAGCAGCTCGCCGGCCATGGCGTCCTCGAGACCCCAGACGCGCGCGATGCCGTCGCCCACGGACAGCACGCTGCCGACGCTCTTGGTCTCGAGCTTGGCCTCGTATCGATCGAGTTCCTGCGCCAGGATGGCGCTCACTTCTTCCGGTCGAAAGGACATGGGTATGAACCCCGTTCGTTCAATGTTGAAGAGACAGTGGAGTGACTCGGGCCGTCGCGGCCCGTACTACACGCTGACTTCGTAGAGCTGATGCGCGAGTGACGCGAGCAGCGACTTGACGCTGCGGTCGATGACGCGATCACCGATGCGCACGAATGCGCCGCCGATGAGCGCCGGATCGACCTGCGTCTCGAGCACGATCTTCTTGCCGGTCACCTTCTCGAGTTCGCGATGCAGACGGTCGAGCTCGTCCTTGCCGAGAGCGACTGCGCTCACGACCGTGGCACGATCCAGACCCTTCACGCGCTCGACGATGGCCTGGAACTCGCGCGCGATGGGCGCGATGAGCACCAGACGCTTCTTGCGGAGCAGCAGGTCGGCGAACACCCGGACATTCGGGAGCACCTTGCCCTGCAGCGCCTGATCGAGCACGCGCCGGCGATCCGCAGGGCTGACCTGCGGGTCCATGAAGAAGTTGCCTGCGCGCGTTCCCGGAGTGGTGATCGACTCCAGGCCCTTGAGCTCCTCGAGCGTCTGCTCGAGGACCGGAAGGATGGGAACGCCCGCCTTCGCGCTCTGCTTCTCGACCAACAAGAAGAGCGCGCGCGCGTAACGGCCCGAGACCGAGGAATCGTTCATCACTTGAGCCCGCCGACCTCGTCGATGAACTGAGCCGCGAGCTTGCGCTGCGCCGGGTCATCGAGCTTGGACTTGAGGATCTTCTCGGCCGTCACGATGGAAAGGCTCACGACCTGCTCCTTGAGCATCTCCTTCGCCTTCTCACGCTCACGCATGACCTCATCCTCCGCACGGGCAAGACGGTCCTGCGCTTCCTTCTGCGCCTGCTCACGCATCTCTGCGGCGACCTTCTGGCCCTCGGCCACGGCCTCCTGCAGACGCACGCGTGCCTGCGCCTCGATGCCCCTCAGCTCCTGCTCGAACTTCGCCTTGGCGGCGTCGGCCTCTTTCTGACGGCGTTCGGCCTCGGCGAAGTCATCGGCGATGCGCTGACGACGGGCCTCGAGCTGCGTGACGATCGGCCCCCACGCGAAGCGGCTGAGGATCCAAACGAGGATCAGGAACCCCAGGACCTGCGTGAGCAGCAGTTTGATGTCGACCAATCCGTTCATCGGAACTCCCACGGACACGCGGCGAACGCGCGAGGCGTTACACCGCGTGCCGGCTTGGAGACTTCGCTCAAGCGATCTTGCCCATGAGGAGGAACACCGTCACGAATGCATAGATCGTGAGGGCTTCGGCGAAGGCACCGATGATGATCATGGCGGTCTGGAGCTTGGCGATCTCAGCCGGCTGGCGACCCATGGCGTTCAGCGCGCCCTGACCGATGAGGCCGAGGCCGATGCCCGAACCGATGGCGGCGATGGCGACGCCGAGCGGAAGCGAAAGTGCGAGTGCATAACGGAAGTCCATGAAACTCCTCCTTCAGGTCAGTGGGCGGGGTGGTGCGCTTCACCCTCATGTCCGTGATCGTGGCCATGGTCATGGCCGTGATCGTGCGGGAGCATGAGGAGGAAGTAGATGGTGCTCAACATCGAGAACACCAAGGCCTGGACGAAGCTGGTGAGCAACGCCAGGAACAGGAAGATGAAGTGGATCGGCAGGCCGAACGGCAGCGCACCGAGGCCCATGGCCGCGAACGCGCCGATACCGAGCGTCGCGAAGCCCACGAGCAGCATGTCTTCACCGAAGATGTTGCCGAAGAGTCGGCACGAGAGCGAGACCGGCTTGGCCAGCTCACCGATCACGTGGATCGGGAACAGCAGCGGCACGAGGCCCCACTCGATGGCGGTGCGCGGCGAACCCGCCAGGTGATCGAGGTAGCCGAGCGGGCCCGACTCCTTGATCGCGGAGTACTGCACGTACACGAA
>JAIOPA010000030.1 GCA_021414165.1 Candidatus Eiseniibacteriota bacterium | reverse complement strand
GAGGCCGCCCGGTCCGAGTGCGGACAGACGGCGCTTGTTCGTGAGCTCGGCGAGCGGGTTGGTCTGGTCCATGAACTGCGACAGCTGGCTGGATCCGAAGAAGCTCTGGATCACGGCCGAGATGGTGCGCGAGTTCACGAGATCCGTGGGGGTGATCTGCTCCTGATCCTGCAGCGACATGCGCTCGCGGATGATGCGGGCCATACGCGCGAGACCGATGTTGAACTGGTTCGCGAGCAGCTCGCCAACCGACCGGACGCGACGGTTACCGAGGTGATCGATATCGTCGGTACGCGCCGGCTCCTCGATCCCCTGCTCGTTCACCATGGCGCCGCCCGTACGGAGCAGCAGCAGGTACTTGATGATGACGATGAAGTCTTCGCGGCACAGCGTCGTGTGGTTCAGATCCGGCACGCCGAGGCCAAGCTTCTTGCGCACGTCCCGGTTCGGGAGCAGCAGATCGTGCGGAAGCTTCTGGTTGAGCTTGTAGCGGCCGACGCGCGCGAGGTCGTAGCGCTTCGGATTGAAGAACAGCTTGTTCAGGATCTCGCGGGCCGAATCGGCGCGCGGCGGCTCACCCGGACGAAGCAGGTTGTAGATGCGGTGCAACGCCTCTTCCTGCGACTTCGTCTGATCCTTGCGCAGCGTGTTGCGCACGAGATCGGCGTCGTCCTGGTGCGGGATGAGGAACACCTCGAGCTGCTCCAGGCCCGACTTCTTGAGCATCTCGACCTTCTCGGCCGTGATGTCCTCGTTGGACTCGAGCAGGATCTCGCCGGTCGCCTCGTCCATCAGGTCCTGGGCGCAGACACGGCCGAGAGCGGTCTCGGCCTTCTTGCCGCGCACGTCGAGCTCTTCCTTCTCGTAGAAGAGCTCCAGGATCTCACGGTCCGACACGAAGCCGAGCGCACGCAGGAGCACCGTGACCGGCAGCTTGCGCTTGCGGTCGATGTGCACGTGCATGATGTCGTTCACGTCCAGCGAGAACTCCACCCACGAGCCGCGGTACGGGATGATGCGGGCGTTGTAGAGCTGCTTGCCGTTCGGATGGGTCATCTCGTCGAAGAACACGCCCGGCGAACGGTGGAGCTGCGAAACGATGACGCGCTCCGCACCGTTGATGATGAACGTGCCGCTATCGGTGATCAGCGGCAGCTCGCCGAGATAGACTTCCTGCTCGATGACATCCTTGTCGCGCTTGACGCCGTCGACTTCTTCGCGCGTGTTGAGGCGCAGACGCGCCTTGAGCGGGGCCGAGTACGAGAGATCGCGCTCGACGCACTCGTCCATCGTGTACTTCGGCTCGCCGATCTCGTACGCCACGAACTCGAGCGAATAGAGCTCGCGCGCATCCGAGATGGGGAACACGCCGGTGAACACCTCCTGCAGGCCGTCATTGCGGCGCCGCATCGGGTCCACGTCCATCTGGAGGAAGTCGCGGAAGCTCTTGAGCTGGACCTCGAGCAGGTTCGGGATCTGGAGATCCCACTGCGCGTCGATCTTCGAGAAGCTCTTCCGGACCCTGCGACGTGCTGTCTTCAAGGTGACCGCCTTTCTAACGAAACGCGTTCCGACGCCGCGACCCCGGGCCCAAGATGGGCCCGGGTTCGCGGGGGAACGAAGACTTCAAGCGGAGACGAAAATCACTTGATCTCGACGGTCGCGCCCTGCTCCTCGAGAGCGGCCTTCATCTTGGCCGCGTCGTCCTTGGAGACACCGTCCTTCAGGGTCTTCGGAGCGCCGTCCACCAGGTCCTTCGCCTCCTTGAGGCCCAGACCGGTGAGCTCGCGCACGACCTTGATGACCTGGATCTTCTTGTCGCCAGCGCCCGAGAGGACGACCGTGAACTCCGTCTTCTCCTCAGCAGCCGCCGCGCCGCCACCACCGCCGCCCATCGGCATCGCCATCATGGGGGCCGCAGCCGTGACACCGAACTTATCCTCGAACTTGGTCTTGAGCTCCGACAGCTCGAGCACCGTCATGTTGCCGATGAGGTCGAGGACCTGGTCGATCGAGTTCGACATGGGATGTTTCTCCTTCGTGCATGTTCGCCGTTGCCGGCAGGGAATAAATCAGGACCGGGCGGGGCCCGGAGTCAGGATCGGGATCAGGAAGCTTTGGACTTCTCGCGACCAAGCGCGTCCGCCATGTTCGCCGGCGTGGCGAGCAGTGCATTGACGGCACCCAGGAACGTGGTCATCGGGGCGACGAACGTACCGAGGAGCTGCGACAGCAGGACCTCGCGGCTCGGCAGAGCAGCCAACTGCACGATCGCCTTGTCCGTGTACAGACGACCATCGACGACGGCGGCCTTGATTCGAGGCTTCTCGAACTCCTTCGCGAAGTCCGAGAGGACCTTCGCCGGCGCCATCTCGTTGTCCGAGCTGAACACGAGACCCGTGGGCCCGATCAGGAACGGATCGAGCTCCGAGATACCACGCTCGTTGAACGAGCGCTTGAGCAGCGTGTTCTTGATGACGCGGAACTGGATACCCTGCTCACGGCACCGCTTGCGCAGCAGCGAGATGCTCGCCACCGTCATGCCGGTGAAGTCAGCCAGGTAGATCCCGCGAACATCCGCGATACGCTGCGCGGTGTCCTTGAGGACCGCTTCTTTCTGAGGAGTGGGCATCGTGCCTCCTAGGCCATTTCGGCCGTGACGGCCGAGGGGTCGAGGGTGATGCCGGGTCCCATCGTGGAGCTGATCGTCATGCTCTTCACGTAGGTACCTTTGGCTCCCGCGGGCTTCGCGCGCATGAGTTCACGCAGGAAGGTCTTGGCGTTGTCGACCAGCTGAGACTCGCTGAACGACGCCTTGCCCACCGGCGCATGCACGTTTGCACCCTTGTCCACGCGGAACTCGATCTTGCCGGCCTTGAGCTCGTTCACGGCCTTCGTGACGTCGAAGGTGACCGTGCCGCTCTTCGGATTGGGCATGAGGCCGCGGGGTCCGAGCACTCGCCCGAGCTTACCGACCTCGCCCATCATGTCCGGCGTCGCGACGATGGCATCGATGTCGAGCCATCCTTCCTGGATCTTCTTGACGTAGTCGTCCGATCCCGCGTGCTCGGCACCCGCAGCGAGTGCCTCCTTCGCCTTCTCACCCTTCGCCAGCACCAGCACGCGCAGACTCTTGCCCGTGCCATGCGGCAGCACGACCGTGCCGCGCACCAGCTGGTCCGAGTGACGAGGATCGACGCCCAGGTGCGACGAGATCACGATCGTCTCGTCGAACTTCGCACGCGGCATCGCCTTCACGAGCTTCACGGCATCGGCCAGGTCCTTGACCGTGCCTGCCTTGCTCGCGAGGTCGAGAGCCGCGCGGTAGCGCTTCCCTTGCTTCGGCATGCAGCCTCCCGTGGTCCCGACGTGACAGCCTTCGCTGCCACTCCCACGTGTTCGGAGTGGATGGGATGCGTTCTCACACGGACGGGACGAGCCCTTCCGTGCCGGCACGCCGCACCCCTGGCGTGCCACGACCTACTGGCTAGTTACCGCCCTCGTCCTCGACGGCGTCGAGTTCCTCGGCGGTGGCATAGCCTTCATTGATGACCCAGTTCAGGGTGTCATCCAGATCCTGGATCTTCGCGTCAGGGAGCTTGTCGATGAGGTCACGGACGATCTCGTAGACCTCCCGCGCGCTCTTGCCCTTCAGCAGCTGCTCGGCAGACTCCTTGTCCATCCGGACCATTCCGGTTCCTTCCCTCCAGGCGTCGGACCCCTGCAAGGAGTCCGTGTCCGGGGCCGGCAGTGCGGCATTCGCACCGCGTTCCCCTCGTCGTGCGGACCGGCCTGGCGTCTCGCACGTCTTGTTACTTACGACAGTTAGTCCGCGATCTCGATGCCCATGCTGCGCGCCGTGCCCATGACCATGCGCTCGGCGGCCTCGACCGTGGCCGAGTTGAGATCAGGAGCCTTGAGCTCGGCGATCTCACGGACCTGCTTCTTCGTGACCTTGCCCACCTTGGTGCGGTTGGGCACGCCCGACGCACGCTCGATACCTGCAGCCTTCTTGAGCAGGATCGCGGCCGGCGGCGTCTTCGTGACGAAGGTGAACGAACGGTCGTTGTAGACCGTGATGATCACCGGGATCACGAGGCCGCGCTGGCCATCGGTGCGGGCGTTGAACTGCTTGCAGAACTCCATGATGTTGATGCCGTGCTGACCGAGGGCAGGGCCCACGGGCGGCGCCGGCGTCGCAACGCCGGCGTTGCACTGCAACTTGATGTATGCGGTGATCGGCTTGGCCATCGGGTGGTTCTCCTGGACGCTAGACCGGCTGAACCTGGAGGAAGTCCAACTCAACCGGGGTCGCGCGACCGAAGATGCTGACCATCACCTTCACCTTGCCGCGCTCATTGTTGACTTCGTCGACCACGCCCGTGAATGCACTGAACGGACCATCGATGATCCGCACGTGCTCGCCGACGTTGAACTGTACCGTCGGCGCGGGGCGCGCCTTGCTCGTCTCCATCTGACCCAGCAACCGGCGGACCTCGCTCTCCTTGAGAGCGACCTCACGCGTGGCCGAGCCCACGAACTTCGTGACGCCCGGCACGTTCTGCACGAGGTGCTTGGTCTCGTTGCTGAGATTCATCTCGACCATGACGTAGGACGGGAAGGTCTTGCGCTTGGACGTCTTGCGCTTGCCGTCCTTCATCTCGACGACCTCTTCGGTCATCACGAGGATCTGCCCGAAATCATCTTCCAGGCCGGCCACGTGGATCGCCCGCTCGAGGTTCGTCTTCACCTTGTTCTCATGACCCGAGTAAGTATGGATCACATACCACTTCTTCTCGCTCATGCCTGCTTCCGCTGCCGTCGTAGCCGTGCCACTCGGGCGTTGGGGTGTGGGGGTTCCGATCAACGGAAGATCAGAGCCACGGCCCGATTCAGAGCCTGGTCCACGATGCCGACGAACGCTGCAACCAGCAGCACCGTGACGATGACCACTACAGTGGAGTCACGAAGCTCGTCGCGCGTCGGCCAACTCACCTTCGTGGCCTCCACGCGTACGTCCTTCACGAATTCACGGACCTGATCCGTAACGGCCATCGGGATACACCCTCTGAGGATTCCGTCGCGCGACCATCGCGCGACCTCTGCTGCATGGGCATGGCAGGCGAGACAGGACTTGAACCTGCAACCCCCGGTGTTGGAGACCGGTGCTCTACCAATTGAGCTACTCGCCTACGTTCGCCAACCATCGTTTGCCGATTGCTGCGTCACTGCGGCCAAGCCGTCGTTGCGACGTGGCTATAGCCACGCCTCACTCCGCCTTGTCCGCGTTCCTTGCACTCGACAAACGCTGGATGGCTCTAGCTCTCTCGGGTTCGGATCGCCAACTTCAGCGGCTCGAACCCACTACTTGAAGCACCTGCCGGACTAGCGCGTTTCCTTGTGCGGGGTGTGCTTGCGGCACTTTCCGCAGTACTTCTTGTACTCGACGCGGTCCGGGTGGAGGCGCTTGTTCTTGGTCTTGATGTAGTTACGAGCCTTGCAGTCGTTGCAGGCCAACGTGATCTGGTCGCGCATCTTCGACTCCTGGCCGCACTGGGCAGCCTTGGCTACTGCTGGTTACTCGACGATCTCGGTGACGACGCCGGCGCCGACGGTGCGGCCGCCCTCACGGATCGCGAAGCGCAGTTCCTTCTCCATCGCGATGGGCGTGATCAGCTCGATCACCATGTCCACGTTGTCGCCCGGCATCACCATCTCGCGGCCTTCCGGAAGCGTCGCCACACCCGTCACGTCAGTCGTGCGGAAGTAGAACTGCGGCCGGTAACCGTTGAAGAACGGCGTGTGACGGCCGCCCTCTTCCTTGCTCAGGATGTACACAGAACCCTTGAACTTCTTGTGCGGCGTCACCGACTTCAGCGCCACCAAGCACATGCCACGCTCAAGGTCTTCCTTCTCAACGCCGCGCAGCAGGAGACCGACATTGTCGCCGGCCATGCACTCGTCCATCTGCTTGCGGAACATCTCGACACCCGTGATGACGGTCTCGCGCGTGTCGCGCAGACCCACGAGCTCCACCTTGTCGCCGATCTTCGCGCGGCCACGCTCGACACGACCCGTGCCCACCGTGCCACGGCCAGAGATCGAGAACACGTCTTCGATCGGCAGCAGGAACGGCTTGTCGACCGGGCGCTCGGGCGTCGGGATGTAGCTGTCCACCGCCGCCATGAGGGCGTCGATGCACTCGTTCGCCTTCGCGTCGTTGCCCTGGGCGTCCATGAC
>JAIOPA010000443.1 GCA_021414165.1 Candidatus Eiseniibacteriota bacterium | reverse complement strand
CGAGCGCGTCGTCGAGGTTGTGCACCGGCTGCACTCCGGGGAACTGCGCGGTGAGTGATTCCACCGGACGATAGAGCACTGGGAAGTCGCAGCTCTTCAGGAGCGAGAGGTCATTGAGCGAGTCGCCCATGGCCGCCACCTTATAGCCCGCGCTCTTGAAGCCCGACACGATGCGCTCCTTCTGGCCGCGGATGCGCAGCTGGAAGCCCGTGATACGGCCGTCGGCATCGAGCGCGAAGCGGTTCGCGAACAGCGAGGCGTGGCCGAGCTTGGCCGCGAGCGGTTCGCTGAACTCGTGGAACGTGTCGGAGATGATCACCACGTTGCCGAGCGTGCGCAGCCGGCCCAGGAACTCGCGCGCACCCAGGAACGGTTCGACCGCGTGCGCGAAGCGCTGCAGGTCGGACAGCTTGAGCCCGGCGCGCGTGGCCGCCGTGACGCGCTGGCGCATGAGCTCGTCGAAGTCCGCGATGTCGCGGGTCGTGTACGAGAACTCCGGCACGCCGAACTGGGCGCCCAGGATGGGCCAGATCTCGGGGGCGAGCACGCCTTCAAGGTCGAGGGAGAAGATCATGGGACCGCACCATACGGCATGAGGGGCGCGTCCGGAAGACGCGCCCCGGCCATGGAGCACGCCGAACGCAGGGCTAACTCGTTGCGGCGCAATGCGGCAACGAGCAGGCCCGCCGCGCCGCCAGGACGCCGGGCGAACCCGTGGCGAGGCATGACCGTAGAAAAGTTCCGTCAAAAGGCCGGTGCGAAGAAAAGATTTCAGTTGCAAAGCCATTCCGCCGAAAATAAACTATGTCCATGGTCACGAAAGCCCCCGCCACACGCGCGCTCGACAGCATCGACCGGAAGATCCTCGGTTGGGTGCAGAAGGACGCTTCGCTCGCGCAATCCGAGATCGCGAAGCGCGTGGGGCTCTCGACCGCGGCGGTGCATGAGCGCGTCAAGAAGCTCGAGGCCGCGGGAGTCATCAAGCGCTGGACGGCCGTGGTGGATCCCATGGCGGTCGGCGCGCAGGTCACGGCGTTCGTGGAAGTGTTCTTCGAACATCCGAGATTCGAGAAGGGCTTCATCGAGCGGGCGCAGAAGCTGGATGCCGTGCTCGAGTGTCACCACATCACGGGTGAGTTCTCGCTGCTGCTCAAGGTGCGGGTGACCGATATGTCGTCACTACAGGACCTGTTGCTCGAACAACTCTCGGGACAAGAGGGTGTTCGCCAGACGCGCACGGTCATGGTGCTGTCGACCGTGAAGGAAGAGACGTTCGTCGAGACGTCCTTGAAGGGAGAGGTGTCATGAAGAGCCCGCGCATCGCACCCGCCGAGGTGCACGCCACGCTGGCCCGCCACATGTTGGCGGACGGCTACGACATGGTCCTGGATCTCGACAAGAGCCACGGCCGGCGCTTGCATGATTCGCGCTCGGGTCGTGAGTACCTCGACCTGTTCTCGTTCTTCGCGACGCTGCCGATCGGCTTCAATCATCCCAAGATGAAGGATGCCGATTTCCTGGCCAAGCTCACCCGCGCCGCACTCGTGAATCCGACCAACTCCGATATCTACTCCACGGAGTTCGCCGAGTTCATCGAGGTGTTCGGCCGTGTCGCCATGCGCTCGTACCTGCCGCATTCGTTCTTCGTGGCCGGTGGCGCGCTGGGCGTGGAGAACGCGCTCAAGGCCGCCATGGAGCGGCATTGAAGCTCTTCGGCGGGATTGAACGCGGCCAGCAGCCCCAGCGCGAGCCTCCCAGCTTCTCGGGAGCCGAGCTGAAGTCGCAGAAGCCCCTGGATCAGACCCATGTCGTG
>JAIOPA010000442.1 GCA_021414165.1 Candidatus Eiseniibacteriota bacterium | reverse complement strand
CATCGGTCGGTCGCTGCGGGCGATCATCGACCTGTCCAAGATCGGTCCGCACGCGATCGCGGTTGACTGCCAGGTCCTCCAGGCGGATGGCGGGACGCGCACGGCCGCCATTTGCGGGGCGTATGTTGCACTCGTCGATGCCCTGGCGAAGTTGCCCAAGCAGCCGCCCGTCCCGCCGCAATTGGCCGGGGCCGCCGTCCTTCCAGCCCGTTACAACCCGAAGTTCTACGATCCCGCATCCGCACTCGTCGATCAACTGGCGGCCGTCAGCGTCGGCGTGGTCGATGACCAGCTCTACCTCGACCTGGATTACCGCCTCGATTCCCGGGCGAACGTGGACATGAACGTCGCCTATACGGCCGCCGGGAAGTTCGTGGAGGTGCAAGGCTCAGCCGAGAACGGCCAAGGCTTCGACCGGCCGCGAATGAACAACCTGCTTGACCTGGCCGTCCAGGGCTGCGAGCAGATCATGAGAATTCAGCGCGAGGTGTTGGCGAAGCCCGCCATCGTGAAACCGCAGTGACGGCCGAGGGCACTCCGGACGAGCCGCGCGCGTAAGCAAGCGGTCCTGTTCTCCGCTCCCTCACGGTCGCGGCTCGTTGGCCTCGTCTCACCTCCAGAAATAGTGCCAGGTGTAGTCCAGTTCCGCGCTCTTGCCGGGCTCCAGCTTGACATCCCACGTCACCCGGCCGATGCCATTCAACCGGCTCCACCAGCCCGGCCAGGAATACGATCCCCACCACTGCGGCAGCGCGCCGGTTGCCGTCGACCAGTCCTCCACGAGGCTCACCGCCTCCGTCTTCCCGCCTGCGCTGGCCGAATCAGCCGTCCCCAGCACGTGGCGGACGACCTTCACCTCGATCGCCTGCTTGCCGAAATTGACCAGCGTCAGCTTTCCTTCCAGATCCACGCGATCATACGTCTCGCCCCGCAGCGTGACCGCATTGGGCGTCCGCTTGCTCTCCTTCTCGGCCTTCTTCACCTGCACATCCACGGCCGTGGTGATCTCCAGGTCCGTCTCGCCGCCGACGGCCGTGTAGGTCATCATCCCCTGGCCGAGGATGCGGCCGCCCTTGACGATCATGGCCGGGGCGGTTGTGAACGGATGCTCGCCCTTGTTCGTCAGGCGGGCCTTGTGGATGACCTTGGGAGAGTGCAGCAATCGCTGAAGCTCGCCCGCCCGACCCGGGTCGATGTTCGTCCGCACCTCCGCCGGCGGAGCGATTGGAACATCCAGCGTATAGACGCTCTTCACCGGCACGATGGTCTCCGCGATCGGCACGACCATCCTCTGGCCTTTCTTCAGCGAGATGTGCTTGACCGAAAACATGAACAGGTCTTCGCTCTTTTGCGTCCCGGCCAGTTCCGGTCCCAGGTCGGCCGGCGCAACCGCCGGGGCGGCATCCCGG
>JAIOPA010000441.1 GCA_021414165.1 Candidatus Eiseniibacteriota bacterium | reverse complement strand
CGTGCCGGGCGGCCGACTGGTGGTGCTCGAGGCCGCCGCACCCGCGCCCGGACCGCTCGCACCGTTCACGGGTTGGTGGATCCGCAACATGATCCCGCTCGCCGGGCGCATCTCGCCGGACCCGACCGCGTACAAGTACCTCGCCGAGAGCATCTTCGAGTTCGGCTCGGGCCCTGAGTTCGAGGCCGACCTGGCCACGGCCGGATTCCGGGTGGTCGAACGGCGGTCGTTCCTCTTTGGTGCCTCCCGGCTCTGGGTGGCCGAGTCCCGTCCGGCGGTTGGTCAGAATCCCACCGAGGCCGGCCATGGCTTGCACGTTGCAACGAGTGGCCCGGGCGATTTGGCGCAGTCGTCCGACGCCGGCATCCCGGCGATCGACGAGGCCGGGACGTGGGCGGGCGTGCAGGCGCTCACCAGCACGCTGCTCGCCGGCGCGCTCGGCTGGGCGTTCATCACGTGGCTCAAAGTGCGTGATCACTTGCCGTTGACGCCGCCTCAGCGCATGGCCGCCTGGGTCCTGCTGGTGGCCGGCCTCATCGTGTTCGGCGCCCGGGCGGCCCTGCAGATCCTCCGCTGGTCGGCGCTCCGGGGTGGGGGTGGCTCGCGGTCCTGACGGTGGCACGGGGGTTGCGATGCCGCAGTGGGTTTTCACCCACCCGTACAGGGACGGATCCATGCCGGGACGCGAAAGACTCTTCTCCACATTGATCGACCTCACGGGCCGTTCGAGCGCACGCTCGCGGCCGGAGGTCCTGCATTCGGCGTTGTCGTTGGCCATCGCCCTGAGCGATGCCGACGGCGCGGTGCTCGTGCTGGGCGGTTCGCGCCAGTACGAGCGCAGCGTGCTGCGGAAGAACGAGGAGTCGGGTGAGCCCGAGACCTCGATCTGGACGCCCGCACCCTTCGAGGTGAGCGTGCTGCGCGCGCATCAGCCGCGCGCGCTGTCGGACCTGGGCTCCTCGGGCGTGTCGCCCGCGGCCGCCTGTCCCGGCGTGAGCCCGGGCCCCGCACTCTATGTGCCCATGCGGCTGCAGGACCGCCGCGTCGGCTATCTGGCCGTGCACCGTCATGAAGGTGCGCCGCGCTTCACCGGCCGCGAGGCGCGCCAGTTGGCGCTGCTCGCGGCGTGGGCCGCCGGCGCGTTCGACAACCTGCGGCTCGCCGAGAACCTCGAGAAGCTCGCGGTCACCGACGACCTCACGCAGGTGTTCAACTACCGTTACTTGAAGTCGGCGCTCCGCCGCGAGGTCAAGCGCGCGAGCCGGTTCAAGCAGCCGCTGTCGATCCTCATGGTCGACGTGGACAACCTGAAGGCCTACAACGACCGCAACGGTCACGTGCGCGGCAGCATGCTGCTGCGCGAGATCGCGCAGTTGTTCGCGAGCCAGGTGCGTTCGTGGGACCTGGTCGCCAAGTATGGCGGCGACGAGTTCACCGTGATCCTGCCGCAGACCGACCGCGCGGGTGCCGCCACGGTGGGCGAGCGCTTGCGCGCCGCGGTGGCCGAGCATCAGTTCCCGTTGGCCCAGAAGGGCGCGATCACCGTGAGCAGCGGCATCGCGCACTTCCCGGAGGACGGCGATTCGGTCACCACGCTCATCGAGGCGGCCGATCGCGCGCTCTATCTGGCCAAGCGCAACGGCCGCAACCGGGTGGAGGGCATCGAGCGCCTCGCGGCCTAGCGCCGTGCGGCGTGCGAACGCCGCGTCCGGCGCGGAACCGCGCGCTTTGACCCCTCGTCCGGGGCTGGCTAACCTACTGGGCTCGCGCGTCACCCTGAGGGGTACCGCAAGCCAACGAAGCACTTCGAAGTCCTTCCGTAGCAAGAGGAGACCCCCGTGTCGGAACGCATCGGCATCGCCGTCGTGGGCACCGGTGACTGGGGCGCCAACCTGGTCCGCAACTTCGCGAACCTGCCGGGGACGCGCTTGGTCAGTGTGTGCGACGCCGATCCCCAGCGCCTGGCGAAGACCGCCGCGCAGTACCCGGGCGTGAAGGGCGTCGACGACGTGTCCGCCGTCGCGTCCGACCCCGAGGTGCAGGGCGTGGTCGTGTCCGCCTCGGCGCCGAGCCACTACCCGCTCGCCAAGGTGTTGCTCGAGGCGGGGAAGGACGTCTACGTCGAGAAGCCGCTCACGCTCGAGGTCGCGCACGCCGAGGAACTCTGCCGGCTCGCGAAGCAGAAGGGCCGCGTGCTCATGGTCGGCCACCTGCTGCTGTACCACCCGGGTGTCCAGTACCTCAAGAAGATGGTCACCAATGGCGACATCGGCGACCTGCTCTACATCTATTGCCAGCGCGTGAACCTGGGCAAGGTCCGCAAGGACGAGAACGCGCTCTGGAGCTTCGCCCCGCATGACCTGTCGGTGATCCTGCACCTCATGGATCAGGAGCCGGTCGATGTGGCCGCGCGTGGCGCTGCGTTCCTGCAGCCGGGCGTGGAGGACGTGGTGTTCGTGGACCTGCGCTTCGCGAGCGGCCAGATGGCGCACGTGCATGTGTCGTGGCTCGACCCGCACAAGCTGCGCAAGTTCACGGTCGTCGGCTCGCAGAAGATGATGGTGTTCGACGACATGGAAGCGAGCGAGAAGATCAAGGTGTACGACAAGGGCGTCGATCGCGCCGGTCAGGTCGTCTCGTACGGCGACGCGCTCACCGTGCGCAGCGGCGACATCCTGATCCCCAAGATCTCGCTGCAGGAACCGCTCCGGTTGGAGTGCCTGCACTTCGTCGAGTGCGTGCGCGAACGCAAGCGCCCGATCACCGACGGTGTGGGTGGCTTGCGCGTCGTGAAGGTGCTGGACGCCGCGCAGCGCTCGCTCAAGGCGGGCGGCCAGCCGATCGCCATCGACCCGCTGCCCCAGGAGATCGCATGACCAGCGTCATCCACGCCACCGCCAAGGTGGGCGCCGGCACGACGTTCGGCGAGTTCTGCGTGATCGGCCCCAACGTCACCCTCGGTGAAGGCTGCAAGCTCGGCAATCACGTCGTGATCCACGCCGACACGGTCGTGGGCAACCACGTGCGCATCGATGACCATGCCTCGCTCGGCAAGGTCCCGATGAAGGCCGCGAACTCGGCGACCACGAAGGAACAGGAACTCCCGCCGCTCACGGTGGGCGATGTCAGCATCGTCGGCACCGGCGTCGTGCTGTACCGCGGCGCGGTGATCGACAGCAAGGTGCTCATGGCCGACCTGTCGACCGTGCGCGAGAACGTGACCGTGGGCCGCGGCACCATCGTGGGCCGTGGCGTCACGATCGAGAACTTCTGCAGCGTCGGGCGCTACTGCAAGCTCGAGAGCGAGTGCTATCTGTGCGCGTACTCGACGCTCGAGGACCGTGTGTTCGTGGCCCCCGGGGTGGTGACGTCCAACGATAACTTCGTGGGCCGCACGCAGGAGCGCTTCAAGCACTTCAAGGGTGTGACGGTGAAGAAGGGTGGCCGCATCGGCGCGGGCAGCGTGACGCTGCCGGGCGTGACGATCCACGAGGATGGTCTTGTGGCCGCCGGCTCCACCGTGACGCGCGACGTACCCGCCCGCACCGTGGTGGTGGGCAAGCCCGCGAAGGTCTGGCGGGAGGTGCCCGTGGAACAGTTGCTCGAGAACCAGGGCTGGGTGGACGCGTAAGCGCACCTGGCCGAACCGCCGGGGACGCCCGGAGAACAGGGACTATCGAAGATGTCGACCAACACGACGACCAAGGTGCCGCTCCTGGACCTGCGCGCGCAGTACGACACGATCCGCGCCGAGGTCGATGATGCCGTGCGCCGCGTCATGGAGAGCTGTGGCTTCATCGGCGGCCCGGAGGTCACGGGCCTCGAGGAAGAAGTCGCGCGCTACTCGCAGGTCCAGCACGCCGTCGCCTGTGCCTCGGGCACGGACGCGCTGCTGCTCGCCATGTGGACGCTCGGGATCGGGCCCGGCGACGAGGTGATCTCGCCGGCCTACTCGTTCTTCGCCACCGCCGGCACGATCTCGAACAACGGCGCCACGCCGGTGTTCGTGGACATCGACCCGCGCACGTACAACCTGGATCCGCACCGCCTCGAGGCCGCGATCACGCCGCGCACGAAGGCCGTGGTGGCCGTGTCGCTGTACGGCCAGTGCTGCGACATGCCCGCGATCAAGGCGATCTGTGACAAGCACCAGATCTACCTGATCGAGGACGCCGCGCAGTCGATCGGCTCGGAGTGGGAGGGCAAGCGCTCGGGTTCCATGAGCGACTTCGGCACGTTCTCGTTCTTCCCGTCCAAGAACCTGGGCGGCGCGGGCGATGGCGGCATGATCACCGCTGCGAACGCCGAGCTGGCCGAGAAGTGCCGTCTGCTCTGCAACCACGGCGCGAAGCCCAAGTACTTCCACTCGCTCGTGGGCACGAACTCGCGTCTGGATTCGCTGCAGGCCGCGATCCTGCGCGTGAAGCTCAAGCACCTCGACCGTTGGAGCGAGAAGCGTGCGAAGAACGCCGCGCTCTACAACGCGCTGTTCGAGGGCTCGCGTGTGGGCCGGCCGTACCACGACCCGCGCACCCGCCACATCTACAACCAGTACGTGATCCGCGTGCCGAAGCGCGACGAGCTCAAGAAGCACCTGGGCGAGAAGAACATCGGCTGCGAGATCTACTACCCGGTGCCGCTGCATCTGCAGAAGTGCTTCGCGCACCTGGGCTACAAGACCGGTGACATGCCGCACTCCGAGGCGGCTGCGCTCGAGACGATCGCGCTGCCGATCTATCCGGAGTTGACGGAGGACCAGATCCGCTACGTCGCCCACACGGTCCGCGAGTTCGTGGACCAGGCGTAAAGACACACGCTGTGCACGCGGGGCCGCGAGGCCCCGCGTGACCGCCTCACGCGCACCCCAAGCCCGCGCGAGGTGGACGCCGCAGAAGCAACGCAGCACCCGTGATCCAGGCGCATCGCCCGGGCCACGGCACGTGACAGGATCCCTTCGCCGAACCGCCCTGTAGGCGCTGGGATCCCGGTGGTCTCTAGCAGACCGCGTCACCGGTCCCCTCCGGTGAGCGCGCGATACGGTCCCATGGCCGAATCGAACCGGGAAACGCTCGGCGCGCTGTTGCGCCGGGTCGAAGAGGTGCGAGGTCTGTCCCACGGAGCGGGACAGCCGGCCCTTGGCACGCTCGACGACACCGATGCGTTGGTGGGCGTGGTGCATCAGCTCGTGGATGACCTCGAGCTCGCGCACCGCCGCCTCATCGAGACGCACGTGCAGCTGTCGTCGTTGCGCGAGGTCGCCAGCTCGCTGGCCGGCACGCGCGAGGCGGCAGAGGCCACGCGCCTGGTCGCGCGCTACCTGCGCGGTGTGCTCGACTTCGATCAGGTCGGCCTGCTGCTCGTGGACCGCAACCGTGGCGTGCTCACCGGCACGTGGGCACACGGCCACACGCTGGCGCCGGTCGAGGTGCCGCTCGTGGGCTCCGGTGGTGCGATCGTGCGCACGCTGTGGCAGGACCGCGCCGTGCAGCATCACGATCCCGCGCGTCATCCCGCGCTCGTGCTGCCCGAGGGACACCCGCTCGCGCGCGTGTTCGCCGAGCAGTCGTGGTACGCCTGCGTGCCGCTGGAGCCCGCCTCGGGCCCGGTCGGCGGCACGCCGCACCCGGATTGCGAATCGTGCGGGCTCGCCGAGCGCGCGCTCGTGCCGCCGCCCGGTGCCGACACCGCCGAGTGGCGTGCCGAGGTCGAGGCCGGCCAGCAGCGCTGTGCGCAGTGCCCGCGGCTGCCGCTCCTGGGCGTGCTCGTGGCCGCGCGTGGTCCCGGCGTGCCGCCGCCGCCCGGTGGCGAGCAGGCGCGACTCGAGTCCGTGGCGTTCACGCTGGCGCCCATGGTCGAGAACACGCACCTCATGCATGACCTGGCGCGCAACGAGCGCTTCCTGGCCGACGTGCTCGACTCCATGCCCAGCGCGCTCGTGGCGTTTGGCCGTGACGGCGATGCACTCAGCTTGAACGCCAACGCGCAGGATCTCCTTGGGCTCACCACCGAGGCCGCCGAGGGCATGGCCGTGGGCACGCTGTTCGGCGAGGAGGGCGAGCACCACATCCTGGGCACGCTCGCGACCGGCCGGCCCGTGGTTCGGCAGGAGACACTGCTGCGCACGCCCGGCGGGCGCGCGCTGCCCGTGCGCATGACGACGTCACAGCTGCGAGACGGCGACGGGCTCGCGTATGGCGCCATCGCCACGTTCCTGGACCTCACGCCGCTCAAGGCCGCCGAGGAGCGCGCACGGCAGCTGGATCAGTTGGCCGCACTCGGCCGGTTCACGTCGAGCGTGGCGCACGAGATCCGCAATCCGCTCACGGGTATCGGCATGGGCGTGCGCCGGTTGTCCAAGGCGCTCAAGGAGCAGCCCACGGAACTCGAGCACGTGGAGTTCGTGCTGCGCGAGATCCGCCGGCTGGACGGCATCGTGCAGGAGCTGTTCGACATCACGCACCCGCGCAAGCTCGATCTGGCGCCCAAGCCGTTGGACGCCACGCTGCATCACGCGGGGCAGTCGGTGGCCGGCGTGCTCGAGGAGCGTGGCGTGACGCTCGTGCGCGAGATCGCACCCGGCATCCCGCTCGTGCCGCACGACGCCGACCAGATGCAGCAGGTGTTCATCAACCTCATCAAGAACGCGGCCGAGGCGTCACCCGCCGGTAGCCGTGTGGTGGTGAAGGTGACCGGGCCGACCGGCCCGGGTGGGGGCGTGGTGACCACGGTGACCGATCAAGGTCACGGCATCGAGCCCGACACTCAGAAGACGCTATTCGAGCCGTTCTTCACGACCAAGCCCAAGGGCACCGGGCTGGGTCTGTACATCACTCACGAGATCGTCAAACGCCACGGCGGAAGCCTCACGGTCCAGAGCGACCCCGGCCGCGGCGCGACTTTTAGTGTGGAGCTGCCGCTGGATCCCCAGGGAGGTGCACGATGAGCAAGGCCAACATCCTGGTGGTGGAGGATCAGGACTCCATCCGCCATTTCGTCGTCAAGGCACTCGAGGACGAGGGCCACGTGGTCCGCGGCGTCGACAGCGTGCGTGAGGCGCGCAAGGAACTCGAGAAGGACATGCCGGACCTGGCGTTCTTCGACCTCAAGCTGCCCGACGGCAGCGGGCTCGACCTGTTGAAGGAGGTCAAGCGCCTGCAGCCCGAGGTCGCGGTCGTACTCATGACCGCGTTCGGCGAACTCGAGACGGCCGTGGAGGCCATGAGCGCCGGTGCGTACTGGTTCATGAAGAAGCCGTTCGAGCAGGAGGAACTGCTCGCGCTCGCCGGCCGTGCGCTCGAGTCGCAGAAGATGTTCCTGGAGCTGCGCCGTCTGCGTCATCAGGCGTTCAGCGACGACGACTTCCTGCACTCGTCCTCACCGGCGATGCAGGAGACGTATGCCATCGCCGAGCAGGTGGCGCGCGGTGACACCACCAGCGTGCTCATCGAGGGCGAGAGCGGCACGGGCAAGGAGTACTTCGCCAATCTCATCCATCGCATGAGCGCGCGACACGCGCAGCCGTTCATCGAGATCAACTGCGCCGCGATCCCGTCCGAGCTGCTCGAGTCCGAGTTGTTCGGCCACGAGAAGGGCGCGTTCACGGACGCGCGTGCGCAGAAACTGGGACTCATGGAGATGGCCAACGGCGGCACGCTGTTCCTGGACGAGATCGGTGAGCTGGCGCCCATGCTGCAGGTGAAGCTGCTGCGGGTGCTCGAGCGCCGCACGTTCCGGCGCGTCGGTGGCACCAAGGACATCTCGGTGAGCCTGCGCGTCATCTCGGCCACGAACCAGGACCTGGAGAAGATGGTGCGCGAGGGCGGGTTCCGTGAGGACCTGTACTACCGTCTGCGCGTGGTGCCGCTCCTGGTGCCGCCGCTGCGCGATCGCCGCGAGGACGTGCTGCCGCTGGCCCGGTTGTTCGTGGAGCGCTACGCGAAGCAGTTCAAGAAGCCGTTCCGCGGCATCTCGGACGCTGCCGAGCGCATGCTCACCGACTACCACTGGCCGGGCAACATCCGTGAGCTCAAGAACCTCATGGAGCGCACGGTCCTGCTCGAGAACGGCGAGATCCTGGACGTCCAGCACCTCAAGCTCGCGGGCCGCGCCCGGGGGCCGGAGGAGGCCACGATCGGCCAGCGCATCGACGACGCGCTCACCAGCATCATCCCGGCCTCGGGCCTGCCGTTCGAGGCGCTGGTCGAGGAACTGGAGCGAGCCTTGATACTGCGTGCCTCGTATGCTACCAAGTGGAACCAGAGCCGCACGGCGGAGCTGCTGAACCTCAAGCGCGACAAGCTGCGCTACCGCATGAAGCTCTACGACCTCCACGGCAATGGCCAGGGGACACCCAGTCATCCCAACGCCCAGTGACACCCGGACCCGCGGTCGGATCGCGGCCTTACGGGCCGCGGTCGCGGCCGCGGGTCTTGCCTTGCTCGCGGCCGGCTGTGGTTACAGCGCCAGCCCGGCACTGCTGCCGCAGCACCTGAAGAGCGTCGCCATCCCGGTGTTCGAGAACGGCACGCCACAGGCGAACCTGGAGCAGCAGCTCACCGACGAGGTCGTGCAGCGTTTCGTGCGCGACAATCACCTGCGCATCGTCGATGAGAAGAGCGCGAACTCCGTGATCCGCGGCAAGATCACGTCGTACAAGAACTCGCCCTACGGGTTCTCGTCGAACTCCACCACCGCGAACGCCTTCCGCGTCACGATCAACGTGACGGTCACGTTCAAGGACATGGTGAAGAACCGCGAGATGTGGAGCGACAATCTGGTGAAGAGCGCGATCTGGTACGTGGGCGAGGTGCCCGGCCAGTCGGCCGCGCGCAACGAGGAAGAAGGCCGCAAGGAGGCCATCCTCAAGCTCGCCGACGAAGTGCTGAGCCGCAGCGTCGAAGGCTGGTAGCCGCATGCCGCCGCGCGCTGGATCGGGTGGAGCCAAGCCGGGAGCCGGCAAGCCCGCCGCACGCTCGGGTGGCAGCCGTGCCGCCGCCAAACCCGCGCCGGGCGCCGATCCATTCGCGATCCTCAAGGCCGCCGAGTCCGGCGAGTTCCCCGGTTCGGTCTATCTCGACGGCCCCGACGATGCGGTGAAGACCGCGTTCCTCTCCGAATACCGCCGGCTCTGGGCGGCCGCCGTGCCCGAGGCCGCGCTCGCGCGTGTGCTGCATGCGGGGGAGGCCGGCGTCGATCCGATCCTGGCCGCCTACCAGAACGTGTCGCTGTTCGCGCCGCGTGAGCTCACGATCGTGTTCGACATCGAGGACCTGGGCCGCAGCGAGAAGCGTGTGCAGATCCTCGCCGATGGACTGGCCACGCCGTCGCAGGGCTCGAGCCTCGTGCTGGTGGAGTCGCCGGCCGAGACCGTGCGCAAGACCATGGCGCCGCTGCGCGCTGCGTGTGCGGTGTGCGTCGAGGCCGCACCACCCAGCGAGCGCGCTCTCATCGAGTGGGGGCTTCGCAAGCTCACCGCGAGCGGGCACAAGGCGGAGCCCGGTGTGCTCAACGCGCTGCTCGATGCCTGCGAGCGCGACCCGATCGCGTTCCTGAACGAGGCCGGTAAGCTGGCCGTGCTGGCCGGTGACGGCGGCACGGTGACCGCGGCGCACGTGAAGACGATCATCGCGCCCACGCTCGGCTCCGACATGCCCGAGTACCTCATGGCCGTGGCCTCGGGCGACACGCGTGCCGCCACGGTGCGGCTCGAGCGCCTGCTGGCCGAGGGCGAGAACGAGGGCGGCGTGCTGTGGGCGCTCGGGCACCTGGCCACCTCGGCGCTCGCCAAGTCGGCGAACAACTACGCGTGGGCCAAGTGGCCGAATGCCACCGCCGCGCTGGGCCGCCGCCGCGATCCCGGTTCGCTCGCCCGTGCGGTCGATGCCGTGTACCGCGCCGAGGCCGCCTGGAAGGGCGGACGCTCCGATGCGCGTGCCGCGCTCGAGCAGGCCACCCGCGAGGTCGCGGCCCGCTAGCGTTTCCCCACGGCTCACCGGTCGTGCCGCCACCGTGACGCCGCGTACGCGAGCCGCTATCTTCCGTGGTCCACCACTTCACTCCGGGGCCATGATGAGCAAGTACTATCCGTTCGCCGAAGTCGAGCCGCGCTGGCAGCAGTACTGGGTCGATCGCAAGACGTTCCGTGCGCTCGATG
>JAIOPA010000482.1 GCA_021414165.1 Candidatus Eiseniibacteriota bacterium | reverse complement strand
AAAGTGAATTTCTCGGCGGTTTACGCGGCCGAGTCCCGTGTTACTGAACCCGCGCTCCGGCGCCGGTGTCGCTGGAATGGGCCAGTCGGTTGCGGCCGAACAGGTTGTGCGGATGGACACGCGCACAAGTCAGTAAACTCGCCGCACCACCATCCCTGAGGCGCGCGTTTCAACTCGCCCGCCGCGGTGTGATCACCGGCGCACGCCAGGCCCACGGCCACAAAAGATTCGAGGCGGGCGCTTTGGGCGCCCGCCTCGAGGAACAACCTTGTGACTGGGATTACCGGTACAGCGACTTCACCGAGCCCCACGTCGCGTTGCGGGTCGGGGTCGCCTGCGGGCAGCCCGTGCCACGGATGGAGGAGGCGCCAGCGCCACCCTGCCACGTCGCGTAGTTGCTGTCGGTGCCGTTCGTCGCGCCCGAGATCACGCGGTCATTGGCCGCGATCGGCGTCGTGACCTTGACCGAGTTGAACACGATGCAGACCGGCGTCGCGCAACCGGCGCAAGCGCCCGTGCCGACCGTCTTCGCGTTGTTGATGGCGAGGTTGTAGCCGAAGTACTCCGTGGCCGCGAACAGGTCCACGAGGGCCGACGGCGGAACGGCGATCGCCATCTTGACGCGCGCGGTGTTCGCACCAGCAGCGCCACCGATGTCATACGCGCCGATACCGCCCGACGACTGAGCAGCAGCCCAGTCCTGGCAGACGGCAGCCGTGCCGGGGATGGTGAAGTTGGCGCTCAGCGACGTCGTACGGCACGTGCCGGCGTTCTTGAACTGCCACCACGCCGGCAGCGAAGCGCCGCTCGACGCGAGGTCGATCACGACTTCGAGGCCCGAGGCCGTGAGGATGTCGGCGCCCAGCTCGAACGAGCCGACGAGGATGTTGCTGCCCGTGTTGGACGTGCAGGCGAACGTGCGATTGATCGCACCGGCGTCGCCGAAGCAGTTCGTCCAGCGGAGATTCGTGCCCGGCGCGGCGGCGGCGATGGACGCCGTGACCGCGAGGAGCATGCCACAGAGCAAGAGGACCTTCTTCATTTGCTAGCCTCCGGATATCAAAACTTGGGGGGTGTGGGGGTGTTGCAGATCGAGCGAGGAGGATGGGCGAGGGTCATGCCGCGCTGCCACGCGGCATGACCCGCCACACCTAAGTAGCGATTACGGGCAGGCGACCGCGCAGGACGTGGTCGAGGCCGACGAGCCGAAGTCACCGAGCCACAGCGACAGGTCGTTGGCACCGATACCGCCAGAGCAATCGTAGTCCGAACGGCCGAACGCGTTGCCCGAGCCGAAGTCGCCGAGCCACGCCGAAAGGTCGTTGGCACCGACGCCCGACGCACCGTCGAGGTCGTAGGCCGACGCCGTCGGCGAACCGATGAGCACGCCGTTCGCATAGATCTTGCCGCCGCCGAGCAGCGTCGTGGCATTGCCACCGCCATTCGAGCCGCCGAGGACCGTGAACGACACGGCGCCGAGGGCGTCCGTGAACTTACGCGTCGTCTTCGCCGCGCAGTTGACGAGCGCGCCAGCATCGAGCTGGTCGTCGCAGATCGAGAGGTCCGTGCAGCCGGACAGGTCGATCACGACAGAAGCGCCATTCAGCGGGTTGTTCGCGAGATCACGGACCGTGACCGAGAACGTGCCCGCAGCGTCCGGGATACCAGCAGCATTGCCGACGAGCGAGATACACGCCGGGACCGTCGAGTTACCAGGGCTGGGCACGCCCGCCATCGCAGCCGAGGTGATGAAGACACCCGCAGCGGCGAGGAGAGCGGCCTTGCGAAGCAAACCAGTCATCGTTGCACCTCCCTAAAGGGTGAATACCTGTTGCATTTGTTCCAGGCAAGGCTCAGTTGCACGCAATCAGGTCTGGCTGCGAGCCACCTCCTTTCGAACTCATATCTTCATACAGAGCATAGAGTTCGAGTGCCTTGGCGAGCTTAGCTGGCGCTTTCTCAAGGCCTTCCAAGACTCCAGAAGTCTAGGGGCCATGTTCGCGCGGTGTCAAGAAAGTTTTTGCACTCTGCTCGCCATGGAACTCGTTTTCCTGCTCAACCTTAGAGGGCCACTTACGGGATCCGGCGCGAACCGCTCGGGTCCACTTCCTGGCCTCCCGGAACACCCTCTCTACCAACCACTTCCACTACCCCACCTGTTTCTTCCGCTCGTGTCCGGGATCGGTGCCTGTTTCGGCAACCATCCCGCGGCCCGGGCTATTCGCCCGATGCCGCCTCGGTCCCGCGCACGAGCAGCGAGGCCGGGATCAGCACGCAGTAACCGGAAACCAACAGAACCGGCGCCAGCGTGAGGGAACCTTTCGAGAGGCTCATGTAACCGACCACCAGCACCGCCACCCCCAGCCCGAGAAGGACACTGTTCATCGGTCCCCACGAGAATCCCAGATCGGCCTCGGGCCCCGCGGTGCGGGCCTTCAAGCTCTTGGGACGAGTGACGATCGGCTTCTGGCTCATTTCCCTGCCCCTGTCCTGCTCCCGTGCGGAAGCGGTGTGTGGAACCCGTCCTCCGTCCGAGCGCACTGATTGTTACCCGCGAGGACGGCTCCGGTTCCGGATTTCTGTGCGATTTCGCCCAACTCAGGTGTTCTTACGACTTCGCCTGGGCGGTCTGGGCCGCCTGGGCGAGCACCTCGGGAGGATTGAGTCCGCCCGAGCGCAACCCCGCCAGATCCAATGCGACCCAGCGGAAACCTAATGACTGCAAGCCTTTAACCGCCTCGTCGCGCACGCCCGGCGCGGCCAGACGCGGCAGATCGGCCAGCGGCACCTCGATGCGCGCGGTCTCGCCGTGGTGGCGAACGCGCAGTTCGGTGAATCCCAGGTCGCGCAACAGCGCCTCGGCCTGCTCGACCTGGTTCAACGCTTCTCGTGTGATCGCAGTGCCATACGGGATCCGCGACGCCAGGCAGGGCGACGCCGGCTTGTGCGCGCTGGAGAGCCCCAGCGACTCGGCGGCCATACGGACGTCGGTCTTCCGGAATCCCAGCTCGGCGAGTGGCGAGCGCACGTCACGCTCGTCGGCGGCTCGACGCCCGGGACGCCAATCGGACAGGTCGTCGGCGATCGTCCCATCGACGATCACAGCCGGCCCCTCGGCCCCGCCCCACTCGGCGGCGACCTGCGTGAGCTGGGCGTAAAGCTCGCTCTTGCAATGATAACAACGGTCGGTTGGGTTGCTGGCGAACACCGGATCGGCCAGCTCGCCGGTGGTGACCGTGCGCACGCGGGCGCCGAAACGCGCCGCCTGATCGAGCGCCAACTGCAGTTCGCGGCTCGCGTAGCTGTCGGACACGCCGATCACGCCCAGCGCACGCTCGCCCAGCACATCGTGCGCAACACGCAGCAGCAGGCTGGAGTCGACGCCGCCGGAGTACGCCACGATCACGCGCGCGTGCTGCGAGAGCCAGTCGCGCAGCAGCGCCAAGCGCTCGCTTGCCGCGAGCGCGGCATGCGGACGCGCGTCGGGATCGCGGATGGCGAGGAGCGAGGGCTCGTGCGTCGGGTGCGTGGCCATAGGGGGCCCACACTGTAGCCGCTCGCTCGTACGAGTTCCACGTCAAGCGCGCGACGCGCCGGTTAACCCTTGCGCGGGGCCGGCGGGCCGGCGGGCCGCCGGGTGGGGCCGACGTGCAGCCCGGTGGGGCGCGGCCAATGCCCTGTGCGCTCCAACCTGCCCCGTGTGGGGCCGCGGGGGGCCCGGGTGGAGCCGGTGGGCGCGCGGCTAGTGGGCGGCGGTGCTGTCGGCGCTGGCGGCCGGCTTGGCCGGCTTCTTCTTCTTGGCCGGCTCGACGCCCGGGATCGACAGCGGCTGGCTGGCCTTGTCGACCGCCGGAGCGCTCGGCTTGGCCTGCGCGGCAGCACGGGCCTTGGCCGCCTGAGCGGCCTTGGCGGCGCGCTTGGCGCTGTCGGCCGGCGACAACGTGGGCATGGACACCGGCAGCGGCGTGGACGCCGTGCGGATATTGCTGTGGCCGATGAGCAGCTGGCCCTTCATGCCCGGCGCCGGCTTGTCGGCCGGCTTCTCGCCCGCGGCCACCGGTGCGGGCGGCGTGGGCGGTGCAGCCGGCGTGCTGCCGCCCGAATCGGGCACGGCATCACTCGAG
>JAIOPA010000481.1 GCA_021414165.1 Candidatus Eiseniibacteriota bacterium | reverse complement strand
ACTCGCGCGCCGCCTGCGCGAGTTGCACCCCGGTGTGCGCTTCCTGTTCATCTCGGGATACGCGGAGCACTCGGGGGAGTTGGCGGAGTTCGTGGGCCCGCTCGGGGACTTCCTGGGCAAGCCGTTCACGATCTCGCAGCTGAGCGACCGGGTGCGGGTGATCCTCGCGGCCACTCCGGCCGGGACCGTGCCGGCCTCCGCACCCCCAGCCCCGCGGGCCTGAGCGGCTGCTCGTTAGCCTGCAAGGCGCTGTACCGCAACGTGTTGTGCGGTCGCCTCGGCAGTGTTTCCGGCAACTCGTGACCCCACAGGCGGCTGCGGTCGCCATGGGCCGTGTCTGGCCGGACCAAAGCGCTTTTGGCCATGTTTCACAACGAGTTACACGGGATTCCCCGGCCGGACGGAATCATCGCAGCACCCCGACTTTGTTCGGTTACCGAATAGACTCCGACCCCTCCGGTGGGGGACAATCAGCGGGCTGGCCGCGTGCCCGGAGCGATCCGGGCGGGCCCCCTGTTCCCCCGGAGAACCCATGCGACGCGCGCTCCCGATCGGTCTCCTGTTCCTCGTGCTCGCCGCGCCCATGGCGCGAGCGCAGAGCTATCGTCTGGTGTGGTCCGACGAGTTCAACGGCACGTCACTCGACCTCACCAAATGGGAGCACCAGACCGGCACCGGCTGCCCGTCGCTCTGCGGTTGGGGCAACAGCGAGTTGCAGTACTACCGCAGCCAGAACACCACGGTCGCGGGCGGCTTGCTCACGATCACCGCGAAGGCCGAGAACTTCGGTGGCCAGAGCTACACGTCGTCGCGCCTGCGCACGCGCTTCCGGGGCGACTGGACGTACGGCCGCATCGAGATGCGCGCCAAGCTGCCGGCCGGCCAGGGGCTGTGGCCCGCGTTCTGGATGCTGCCGACGGACGAGGTCTACGGCGGCTGGGCGGCCAGTGGCGAGATCGATCTCATGGAGGCGCGCGGCGCGCTGCCCACGCAGGTCGTGGGCACGATCCACTATGGGGCCACGTTCCCCGGCAACCAGTTCTCGACCAGCACCTACACGCTGCCAAGCGGTTCGTTCACCACGAGCTTCCATGACTTCGCGTTCGAGTGGGAGCCGTGTGAGATGCGCTGGTACGTCGATGGCGTGCTGTACGCCACCAAGCGCGACTGGAGCACGTCGAGTGTGGCCTACCCGGCACCGTTCGATCAGCGCTTCCACCTGCTCTTGAATCTCGCCGTGGGCGGCAACTTCGGTGGCAACCCCAACGGCACGACGGTGTTCCCGCAGCAGTTCACGGTCGACTATGTGCGCGTGTACCAGTATCAGGATGTGACCGCGTGCACGAAGCTGTTCGACGGTATGGATCACAATGCGCCGTTCTCGAACGGCTGGTTCGTGTTCAACGGCAGCGTGGGCGGCGGTGGCATCAACGGCACCACCACCGACCTGCCGCCGGGGCAGCAGGGCTGCAAGGCCGCGCTCGCGGCCGGCTATGGCTCGGGCGGCAATCCCGGCTTCCAGGGTGGCTTCGGCCGCACGAAGCCCATGGACCTCACGGGCATGACGCACTTCACGTGCTGGGTGCGGCCCGATGCCTCGCAGAGCTACCGGCTCGAGATCAACCTGCAGGACGATGACAACGGCGACAACAGCATCCCCGGCACGCCCAATGGGCAGGACGACGAGTTCCAGTACAACCTCATCGTGAGCCCGGCCGGTCCGGGTGCCATTGCGGGTGGCGGCTGGCAGCGCATCTCGATCCCGCTCTCGGCGTTCACCGACGACAACTCGTTCCACACCGGCGGTAACGGCGTGTTCGATCCCAAGCCCACCAGCGCGGGCGGCAATGGCCAGCTGGTCAACGTGGTCATCGCGGTCGTCAGCACGAACGGTTCCGACGCCACGTTCCGCACCGATCGCTGGGCGTTCACGCGCCAGGCTTCCTCGCTCGCGGGCACCGTGTGGAACGATGCCAACGCCGATGGCGTGCGCGATGTGGGCGAGGCCGGCATCGGCGGCGTCACGGTACAGCTCTACGATCCGCTCATCGCGCAGGTCGTGGCCTCGCAGGTCACGCCCGCGAGCGGCGCCTACGCATTCGCCTCGCTGCTGGCCAGCACGTTCGAGGTGCGCGTGGTGCCTGCCACGTTGCCAGGGGGCAGTGTCGCCACGATCGATCCCGACGGGCTCACGAGTGCGGCGCGGTTCACCGAGGATCTGGCCTGCGATCTGGTGGGGACGGCGCGCGACTTCGGTTATGCGGTGGCGGCACTCGATGCCGGCGCCGGGCGGCCGCGTGCTGCGCTGCTGCAGAACTCGCCGAATCCGTTCCGCCCGCGCACGGTGATCGCGTTCGAGCTGGCGCGCGCGGGTGCGGCCACGCTCACGGTGCTCGATGTGGCCGGCCGCCCGGTGCGCACGCTGTTGCAGGGCGAAGCGGCCGCGGGCACGCATCGCGTGGAATGGGATGGGCGCGATGAGCAGGGCCGCTCGCTCGCCGAGGGCATCTACTTCTACACGCTCGCCACGGCCGATGGCCGCTGGATGAAGCGCATGACGTTGCTGCGATGAGCGCGCGCCGCCTGCAGTCCTTTGGGTTCGTGATCGCGCTCCTGTGCGCGCTCGTGCCGCAGCCGGCGCGGTCGCTCGGCCGCGACGAGCCGTTCATCCGGCGGCCGTACCCCGATACCATGGGCGGTGCGTGGACCGGGCGCGGTGTGGCGTACGGCATGCATCGCGATGGCCAGCGTCCCGGCGGCAAGTCGCCGAGCCGCGCGCAGATCGCCGAGGACCTGGACCTGATCGCGCAGCACTGGTCCACGCTGCGCATCTACGGCACGCTGGAACCCGCGGGCACGGTGCTCGACGTGATCGCCAAGCAGCATCCCGCCATGGGCGTGGTGCTCGGGGTGTGGATCGATCCCGAGGTCGACTCCACGGGCGGCGTGGTGCGCGAGCGGCCCGAGGCCGTGAAGGCCAATCGTGCGCAGATCGACGCGGCCGTGAAGCTGGCGGCGCGTTACCCGGCCATCGTGCGCGCCATCGCGGTAGGCAACGAGACGCAGGTGGCGTGGTCGAATCACCGGGTCGCGCCCTCGCGGCTCATCGAGGCGATCCGGGAGTTGCGCGTGCGCACGCGCGAGCCTCTCACCACGGCCCACGACTACAACTTCTGGAACAAGCCCGAGAGCCAGATCATCGCGCGCGAGTGTGACTTCCTCATGGTGCACGCGCACCCGCTCTGGAACGGCCAGTCGGTCGAGACCGCGATCCCGTGGACCGAGGCGCGGCTCGCCGAGATCCGCGCGCTCCACCCGGACGCGCCGCTCGTCCTGGGCGAGACGGGCTGGGCCACGCAGCGCACCGATACGGGCGACGAGGCCAAGTACATGAAGGCGCCGTCCGACGAGGCCACGCAGGCCGCGTTCATGGCCGTGCTCGAGGCGTGGCTCGTGACAAGGCCGTTGCCGGTGTTCGTGTTCGAGGCGTTCGATGAGAATTGGAAGGGAGGAGACAAGCCGGATGAAGTCGAGAAGCACTGGGGCCTCTATCGTGCCGACCGCACCGCGAAGCCTGCCGTCGCCCACACGCGCTGACGCCGCTCGTGGCGCGCGTGCCGAGGCGCGCACGCCGCGTGACCATGGCGTGCTCGTCGAGGGCGAGGCGTGGCATCGCATCCATGACTTCGACCGGCAGCCGCCGTTCCTGATCAGCCTGCCGAGCGCGAGCGACCTATGGATGTTCGTGAGTTCCGCGACCGGGCTCACGTGCGGCCGTGTCGACGCCGATGGCGCGCTGTTCCCGTACGAGACCGTCGATCGCCTGCACGAGGCGCACTCGCACACCGGACCGGTGAGCGTGCTGCGGGTCGAGCGCGCCGACGGCACGAGCGTGCGCTGGGAGCCGTTCCTGGCCGAGCGCGCCCATGACGGCGTGATCGAGCGTCACCTCGACAAGTGCTGCGCGGGTGACCGGCTGGCGTTTGAAGAAGTGCATCACGGGCTCGGGCTTGCCCTGCGCGCGCGCTGGGCCGCCAGTGAGACGTGCGGTTGGGTGCGCACGGTGACGCTCGAGAACCGCGGCAAGTCGCCCGTGCGGTTGGCGCTCCTGGATGGCGTGCGCAACCTGCAGCCGTTCGGCGTGCCGCTCTCGCTCTACCAGCATTCCAGCTCGTTGGTCGATGCCTATCGCCACACCGATCTCGATGAAGCGAGCGGGCTGGCCATGTACTCGCTCACGTCTCGCATCCTCGACCGGCCCGAGGCCGCCGAGGAACTGCGCGCGAACATCGCGTGGCACGTCGGGCTGCCGGGCGCGCGTGTGGCGCTGTCGGCCGACGATCTGGCGGCGTTCCGCGCGGGCGGCGAGCCGGGCTTCTCGAACGTGCTCACCGGCCGGCGCGGGCATTATCTGGTGCGCGCCGATCTCGAGTTGGCTCCCGGCGAGTCGCGCACCTGGCATGTCGTCATGGATGCCGCGCGCGGTCATGCCGCGATCGAGGGCATCCGGGCGCGGCTCGCCGCGCCCGACACCATGCGCGCGGCCGTCGAAGAAGGCCTCGAGCGGGCGCATGATGCGCTCGCGCGTATCGTGGCCGCCGCCGATGGCCGTCAGGTCACGGGCGATACCGCCGCCAGCGTGCACCATGCCGCCAACGTGCTCTACAACGCCATGCGTGGCGGCGTGTTCGCCGAGCAGCACGACGTGCCGACGCGCGACTACGCCGCGGTGGTCCGGCTGCGGCACGCCGGTGTCGCCGAGCGGCATGCGGCGTGGCTCACGGCGCTGCCCGAGACGTTGCCCGTCGCCACGTTGCTCGAGTCCGCGCGCGCCACGGGGGATCCGGCACTCGAACGGCTCACGCTCGAGTACCTGCCGTTGTACTTCGGCCGCCGTCACGGCGACCCGAGCCGGCCGTGGAATCGCTTCACGATCCGTGTGCGCGATGCCGAGGGCCGGCGCGCGCTGCGCTACGAGGGCAACTGGCGCGACATCTTCCAGAACTGGGAAGCGCTCGCCGCGAGTTACCCCGCGTTCCTGCCCGGCATGATCGCGCGCTTCGTGGGTGCTTCCACCGCCGACGGCTTCAATCCGTATCGCCTGTCGCGCGAAGGACTCGATTGGGAAGTCCCCGATCCGGCGGAGCCGTGGAGCCATATCGGCTACTGGGGCGATCACCAGATCATCTACCTGCTCAAGCTGCTCGAGATGCTCGACCAGCGTGAGCCCGGCGCGCTCGATGAGCTGCTGGGCCGCAGCGTGTTCTCGTACGCCGACGTGCCGTACCGGCTGCAGCCGTACGCGCGCATCGTGGCGGATCCGCACGACACCATCGTGTACGACGAGCCGCATGCCGCGCGCATCGCGGCGCGTGTCGACGCGTTGGGCACCGATGGCCGTCTGGTGCCCGACCGGCGTGGCGACGTGCAGCACGCCAACCTGTTCGAGAAGTTGCTGGTGCCCGCGTTGTCCAAGCTGTCGAACCTGGTCCCCGATGGCGGGATCTGGATGAACACCCAGCGCCCGGAATGGAACGACGCGAACAACGCGCTCGTGGGCTATGGCGTGTCCATGGTCACGCTGTCGTACCTGCGGCGTTACCTGGTGTTCCTGGACCGTCAGCTGATCGCGGCCGGACATGCCCGGGCCGGTCTGCCGGTGGCGCGCGAGGTGTGCGACTGGCTGCGTGCGGTGCACCTGGTGCTGAGCGGCCGCCGCGACCTGCTCGGGCCCGGGATCGCGGGCGATGAGCCGCGCCGTGCGGTCATGGACGCGCTCGGCAAGGCGTTCGAGTCGTACCGCGATCGCGTGCATGCCCGTGGGTTCACGGGCGAGCACACGTTGCTCGGCTTCGACGAGGTGCGGGCGTTGTGCCGCGATGCCGTGGCGCATCTGGACCACGCCATCGCCTGCAACCGCCGCGCCGACGGTCTGGCGCACTCCTACAACCTGCTCGTGCCGGCCCGCAGCGGCCGCGCCATGGGCCTGCAGCATCTGGACGAGATGCTCGAGGGCCAGGTCGCGGTGCTCAGTTCGGGTGCCGTCACGCCGGCCGAGGCGGTGGTGCTGCTCGATTCGTTGTTCACGAGCGCGCTCTATCGCGCCGATCAGCACAGCTTCATGTTGTATCCCGAGCGCAAGCTGCCGGCCTATCTCGATCGCAACCGTGTCCCCGAGAGCGCCATGGCCGCAGCCCCGATCGTCGCCGAGCTGCTCGCGACCGGCGACCGTTCGGTGGTGGTCCGCGATGCCGCGGGGCAGATCCGTTTTGCCGAGACGTTCCGCAATGTGCGCGATGTCGAGGCCGCGCTCGATGCGTTGGCGCGTGACCCCGCGTGGGCGCCGGCCGTGGCCCGCGATCGCCGGCCACTGTGCGACGTATTCGAGCAGGTGTTCCATCACCACTCGTTCACCGGCCGCTCGGGCCGCATGTACGGCTACGAGGGTCTGGGCAGCATCTACTGGCACATGGTGGCCAAGCTGCTGCTGGCCGTGCAGGAGTTGTTGTTCCGCGCGGTCGACGAAGAAGCGCCAGATGCCGTGGTGCAGGCGCTGGTGCAGCACTACCGCCGTGTGCGCGCGGGACTCGGCTTCGAGAAGACCGCGGCTGAGTACGGTGCGTTCCCGTTCGATCCGTACTCGCACACGCCGCGTCATGCCGGCGCCCAGCAGCCGGGCATGACCGGTCAGGTGAAAGAGGAGATCCTCACGCGTTGGGGTGAGCTGGGCGTGCGCTTCAAGGGCGGCCGGTTCACGTTGTCGCCCGCGCTGCTGCACGAGCGCGAGCGGCTCGCCGAGGCCGCGCCGTTGCGCGTGCTGGGGCACGATGGCGCGTGGCGCGCGGTCGAGGTACCCGCGGGCGGCTACGGTTTCACGCTGGCGCAGGTGCCGGTGGTCGTGACCGTGGGTGGCGCGGGCCAGGCGAGCGCGATCCAGGTGCGGTTCGCCGACGGCACCACGGTCGAGCAGCCGGGGTTGGAGCTCGATGCCGCCACCACGGCGCGCTGGTTCGCGCGGCGTGGCGAGGTGGTCTCTGTGGGGATCCGCGTGCCGGAGTCGGTGTTCGGCGCGGACTGAGGCGCGAACAGGCAACGAAGAAGGCCGCGACGCGTGAGCGTCGCGGCCTTCTTGTGTATCCGGAAGCCGCGCGCGGTGCGTCCCGCGCGGCGGCTTCCCCGGGAGACTAGTTCGCGAGCACCATGCGGCGCGTCACCGACTGGCCATTGCTGCGAAGCACGACCTGGTAGATGCCGGGCGCGGCCAGCGAGCCGTCGCTGCGGCGGCCGTCCCACTGCACGCTACCGTTGCCGGCCGTACGGGTGCCCTCGAGCAGCGTGGCCACACCACGGCCCGCGACGTCGTACACGCGGATGCTCAGTTCACCCTCGTGCGGGAGCGCGAAGCCGATGCGCGTGCTGCCGCGGAACGGGTTCGGCGCCGGAGCCGAGAGCGCCAGCGAGAGCGCGCCGGGCGCGACACCCGCGGTGGGCACGGTGCGCAGGATCAGATCGTCGATCCACGCCGCGCCACCCTGGTTCGTGGGCGAGATGAACAGCACGTAGCTCTCGACGGTGGCCGTGCCGGTGGGCGCGACCGCCTGCACCGAGCTCGGCGTCCACGTGCCGATCGGCGTGTGAGCATCGAGCACCAGCGCGTCGCCGCCGCCCAGCTCCACGCCCAGCGCATCCTTGAACACGATGCGCGCGAGCAGGAAGTTGTCGTTCGTATCGTTGATCGGCGACTCCTGGCACGTGGTGAGCGCGTTCACCTTGAACTCCCACGCGGTGCCCGCCGTGGTCGGCTTGGACTGGAACAGGCCCGAGGGCGAGCCCGTCACGAACGTCGAGAACAGCTTGGCCGAGCCACCCGCCGTGCGGCGCGCGAACGAGCGCGTCTCGGCGAACACGTTGCCGAACGTCGTCCAGCCCGTGAGCGCGGTGGAGAAGCTGGGGTTCGTGAGCGTGTTGGGCTCCGACGGCGTGGGGTAGTGGCCCAGCGACACGTCGTCCACGAACACCGAGCCCGGGTCGCAGCCCGGCTGCAGATAAAGGATGAGCGCCTCGACGCGCTGCGCGCCGGGAGGCGTGGGCGCCGACACGGTGAAGCCCTTCCAGGCATCCTTGGTCGTGCTGCCGTCGCCGATCACGATCTCGTTGGAACCGATCTCCAGGCCGCCGGCCGCTGCATTGAAGAAAGCGATCTTGGCGAGCACGCGGTTCTTGAGGCAGGTGTTGGTGCCCGGGATCGAGTCGCTGCTCGCCATGTAGGCGAAGCCCGAGAACTCGTAAGTGTGGCCCGCGCTGGGCGCGGTGAATGCCTGGCCGAAGCCGCCCACATTGAACGTGGGCGCGATCGGGCAGTTATTGAATCCACCGAAGATCTTGGCGGCGGCGACACCGTTGTGGAGGATGTTGTCGGTGGCGGTCGTGGACAGATTGACGCCGCTACCGAACGTGAACCAACCACTGTAGCCACCGCCCGCGGCCTCGAAGCCCGGGTTCGCCAACTGGTTCGCGGCCAGCGCCGGCGTGGAAAGCCCGCACGCGGCGGCGAGCGCCAAGGTCCGGAGGCCGACTCGGATGAGACGCTTCATGGGCAAGCTCCTCGGAGGTATCTCGGCCAGCTCGCGGCCAGAAGGCCGCGCGGACCGGGCAGGAAAGGGGTCCTCGGAGTCACGGCCCCGGAGGTCTCGCCTCCGGGGCCGTGTCCGAGCGCTTCGTTTACCGGTACAGCGACTTCACGCGGCTCCAGCTCGACTTCTTGCTGGGGACCGCCTGGATCTTCTGCAGCGTGACGTTGTCGATCTGCGCCGCACCGCCATCGAAGGCCGGCTGCAGGTACAGGAGGAACGCCCACACCGTGGTCGTGGTCGGCGGCGCCACGAGCAGCACGGGCGCGTTGTCGAACCACGTGTCCGTGGCGAACGTGCCGTCGAGGATCGTGCTCTCGGCCGACGCGATGTCATCCACGCCGTTGGCGCGGAAGATGAGCTTCTGGACGACCCAGTTACCGTTGCCGCCAGCCGGGATGCCCGAGCCCTGCATGGCATCGCCGCTGAAGTGACGCGACTTGGACTCGAGCGACCACAGCTCGCCCGGCGCGGCCGGGTAGCTCTGGAAGAAGCCCGACACACCGAAGCCGCCAGAGAACGTGCCGAAGAACTTGGCGATGTTGTTGCCAGCGTAAGGAACGACGGCCGGCGGGTTGGCACCCTCGATGAACGAGTTGCCGAACACGGTCCAGCCCGTGAAGCCCGCTTCGAAGCCGGGGTTCGTGAGCACGTTCTGCGCGAACACCGGAGCGGCCGCGACGGCGATGAGCGCACCCGTGAACACGAGGCGCTGCAGAGTGGTGACGAGACGCATGTTTCAGGCCTCCTGAGAGAAGTCGGCTCCCGAGCAATGCGCCGGAAGCGGGACGAAGCTTTCGTGACCTGTGGCCATCGGCACGCCGGTCGTCCCCCCAAGGGAGCCGACGTATCGATGGCTTGACAGGCCTTGGCCAAGCTTACAGAATGTTCGACAGGCGAACAAAGTGTTTTTTAGTCGACCCGGAGGTCCGATGGAAGCTGGGTATCGGCCTGCCGAACCGCCGCTCCTGGAAGTCGAAGGATTGTCGAAATCCTTCGTATCCAAGGGCCTGCTCGGTAAAGCCACGACCGTCGACGCCGTCCGCGACGTGCGCTTCTCGCTTGCCCGCGGGCAGGCGATCGCGCTCGTCGGGGAGTCCGGCAGTGGTAAGAGCACGGTCGCGAAGCTGCTCCTGCGGCTCGAGCGGCCCGACCGTGGCCAGATCCGGCTGGCCGGGCGCGATGTGCTGCGCGATGAGCCCCATGGGGCCTCGCTCGGCTACCGCCGCCGCGTCCAGATGGTGTTCCAGGACCCCTTTGGCTCCCTGAACCCCGGGCACGATGTGCTGCACCACCTGGCCCGCCCGCTGCTGCGCCATCGCCGCGCCACGCCGGCCGACGTGCGCTCCAAGGCGGCCGCACTGCTGGTGCGGGTGGGGCTCGAGCCGGCCCAGGAGTTCCTGGACCGCCGCCCCTTCGAGTTGTCGGGCGGCCAGCGCCAGCGCGTCGCCATTGCCCGTGCGCTCGCCGTGGAGCCCGACGTGCTCATCGCCGATGAGCCCACGTCCATGCTCGACGTGTCGGTGCGCGTCGGCATCCTGAACCTGTTGGCGGGTCTCAAGCGCGAGCAGGGCCTGGCGTTGGTGCTCATCACCCACGACCTGGCCTCGGCGCGTTATCTGGCCGACCGCATCCTGGTGTGTCATCGCGGCCGCGTGGTCGAGGATGCCGACACCGAGACGCTGCTCGCAGCGCCCAAGCACCCTTATACGCGCGCGCTGTTGGCCGCGATCGAGGGGCTCGAGGCCGACGAGAAGCCGCGCCCGCGTGCGGCCGAGCCCACCGCCGGTGGCTGCCGGTTCGCGTCGCGTTGTCCCGAGGTGTTCGATCTCTGTCGCACGAGCGAGCCCGAACCGCGTGCTGCCGGCGCGGCCATGGTGCGCTGTCATCTCTATGGAGCCGCCGCTGGCTCCGAGCCCGTGGCCGCATCGGCCCCGGCGCAAACGTAGTCCTTCGTGGAGGAATCGATGAACGGGAGCCGTCCGCTGCCGCGTCCCTCGTCTTTCGTGTGCGCGCTGGCTGCGTGCGCGATGTTCGTGTTGGCGCGCCCCGCGCTGGCCGCCCCTGCACAGCCCGAGGTCCGCGTCGTGAGCGACGCGTCCGGGCAACGGTTGCAGGTGGGCGGGCGCGACTTCCTCGTGAAGGGCGTGAACTGGGATTACATCCCGATCGGCGACAACTACTCCTATGACTTCTGGCATCAGCCGGACGACATGATCCGTGCGGCACTCGCGCGCGAGATGCCGCTGCTGCGCGCCATGGGGGCCAACTCGATCCGCCAGTACGTCGGCATCCCGCCGCGCTGGGTGCAGTACATCTATGAGACGTACGGCATCTGGACGGTGCTCAACCATCCGCTCGGCCGCTACGGCTTCACGATCGATGGCGTGTGGCACCCGGTGGTCGATTACTCGGACCCCAAGATGACCGGCCCGATCCAGGCCGACTTCCTGGCCACGGTGGCGCAGTTCAAGGACACGCCGGGCGTGCTCATGTGGCTGCTCGGCAACGAGAACAACTACGGACTCTCGTGGAAGTCGTTCGAGATCGAGGCGCTGCCGGTGGGCGAGCGTGATGCCGCGCGCGCCAAGCACCTGTATGCGTTCTTCGGCCAGGTGATCGACGCCACGCACGCGGCCGATGCCGCGCGCCCGGTGGCCATGGCCAACGGCGACGTGCAGTACATCGACCTCATCGCCTCGGAGTGCAAGAACCTCGACATCTTCGGCACGAACGTCTACCGCGGCGTGTCGGTGCGCGACCTGTTCGACGTGGTCAAGACCAAGCTCGGCAAGCCGGTCGTGTTCACCGAGTTCGGCTCCGACGCGTTCAACGCCCGCGAGCTGCGCGAGGACCAGGGCATGCAGTCGCGTTACCTGGCCGGCCAGTGGCAGGAGATCCACGAGATGACCGCCGGCAAGGGCCGCGCGGACAACGCCATCGGTGGACTGGTGTTCCAGTGGAGCGACGGCTGGTGGAAGTTCGGGCAGGAGAGCCGGCTCGATGTGCACGACACGAACGCGTCGTGGCCCAACGGTGGCTACGATGACTTCGTGCAGGGCACGAACAACATGAACGAGGAGTGGTGGGGAATCTGCTCGAAGGGCCCGGCGGACGGCCAGGGGCTCTACGATCTCTACCCGCGCGCCGGTTACTACACGCTCCAGAAGGTGTTCGCGCTCGATCCCTATGCTGCGGGTACGGACACGACCACGATCCGCGCGCAGTTCTCGACCATCGATGCCATGAGCGCGGTGGTCGCCGCGCGCGGCAACGCGGCCGCACTGGGCGTGGCCGAGACGGAGCGCGTGCGCGTGAGCGGCATGCGCATGCAGTTCGAGACCATCACCACGGGTGCCGCGGGCACCACGACGCCGCTCAACCAGGGCGTGGGCACGTCGCGGCCGGCGTTCCAGGGCTTCGATCAGCTGCAGTCGTACTACATGGACCTCGAGGCGCGGCCTGCGCCCAACGTGACCGGCAAGCTGAGCGTGAACCTGCTCGGCAAGGTGCCCGGCAACCCGATCGACGAGATCTTCTACGAGAGCCGCGGCAAGGGCACCGATCAGGCCACCGCGGAGCGCGTGAAGGCGTACAACGCCAGCATCTACTGGGAGGAGCCCGACTTCCGGCTCGAGGGCTTCTATCGCACGGGCCACTACCACTGGGGCTACGAGGGCGACTTCTTCGGCTTCTATCGCGAGGCCAACTACGGTCCCAACATCGACACGTACAACGCCGATGTGCCGATCGGGTTCGAGGTCACGGGCCGCCGCCGCTTCGAGGGGCTCAAGATCGCGTTCGGTCCCGAACTCTGGTGGGGTGCGAACCCGGCCATCCTGGCCAAGTACCGCCATCGCGTGGGCCGCTTCGATGCCACCGCGATCTACCAGGAGGACCTGACGCGGCAGACGTCGCTCACCAGCTCGGCCGCCGTGCCGGTGCCTGCGACGCGCAAGGCCTCGCTGCACCTGGCCACGCCGTTCTCGATCTTCAACGCCGAGTTGGGCGGCATCTGGTCGGGGCAGGACAAGGTGGGCGATCGCTTCGTGATCGTGGATCGCCAGCCCACCGACGACATCATCAAGACCGACAAGGTCTATAAGTCCGACGCGTTCGGCGGCAAGCTGCGCCTGACGCTCGAGCGTGGCCGCTTCCGCTGGTACGGCCAGACGGCGCGCATGGGCCTCGTGGCCGATGGCGGCCCGACGCAGACCGTCACGTACACGGGCTGGGGGCTCAAGGACACGGGACTCGGCAACCAGACCAACGTGGTCTCGGGCTTCACGTACAACACGGGCAACTTCCAGCTGGGCCCGAACTTCCTGTGGCAGAAGCCCACGGTGGGTCCGATCCCGAGCGACGTGGATCAGTTCGCGCACCCGAACGTGTTCCCGCGCAACGTGAGCGTGGGCGGCGATCCCTTTGCCGTGCGCTCGAACCGCGAGATGACCGGCGGCGAGATCGTGATCGGCTACGACCCCACGCCGGCCACCTGGATGTGGGCGTGGGACAACGATGTGCGTGAGGACGCCAAGCTCGCGGGCTCGCTGAGCTTCGTGAAGCGCCACCTGCCGACCACGCAGGATGCCGGCACGGGCGTGTTCCTGATCGGCAACCAGCTCATCCCCGGCTCGTTCGGCGGTGCGCCCCCGGCGCACGACCTGTGGGAGGCGCGCCTGCGCGTCATCTCCAAGTGGAGCGCCAAGACGCGCCTGATCGCGGTGCTCTACACCGGCACCGGTGAGTCGAACGGCATCGACCCGCGCATCATCAAGCGCTCGGGTCTCGATGCGCGGCTCGCGACCGGCAAGATGGCGTTTGCCGGTGCCGCGCGCTTCAACGACTGGGGCCCGTACGACTACCACCGCGACTTCAACCTCACGTTCCCGATGCAGCTCATGGGCGACGTGTCGCGCACGCTCGGCGGCCCGCGCTGGTTCGGCCAGCCGCAGACCCGCATCGGTATGCGCGCCGTGTACCGCACGCTCGACCAGGACTCGAACCGCTACGACGACCCCAACGGTCTCGAGGGCTACGAGTACGAGTTCCGCACGTACCTGCATCTGGCGATGTAATCGACACGTCTGAACGCACAACGGGCGCCGGGGCAGTTCGCCTCGGCGCCCGTTGTGTGTTCTGTGGGGTCGCGATCTAGATGAGATGGCACATTCACTCGCCCCGGGGCGATTGGACCTTTTGGGTCGCGATCAGAGGAGCAGCCCCGAACCCCAGATCCCTCTCATAGAGCAAAGGCGACACCTGCTGTTCCACTATGAGCGCCTTTGCCGTGGC
>JAIOPA010000480.1 GCA_021414165.1 Candidatus Eiseniibacteriota bacterium | reverse complement strand
CTCGTAGTCGATCGCGTAGTCGGCGGCCTCACCGCGCGTCATGCGCTGGCCATCGACCGTCACCTGCTCGCTGCCGGGCACCACGCTGATCCCGCTCGCGCCATTGCGGTCGAACAGTTCGTAGGGTCCTTGCCGGCCATCGACGCCCGCGAACTGCATGCGCGCGTACTCGCCCTGCGAGCCCGCGGCGGCGGCCTCGACCGAGAACGCGCCACGGTTCCACGCGCCCGACACGCCTTGCACGCGGCGCTCGAGCCGCGCGAACTCGCCGCGCGTGATCGCCAGCGTGATGTCGCCCAGCGACGCACGGCCGTCGCGCGAGCGCAGCTCCAGCAGTACGCGATCGATCGACTGCAGATCCTGCGTGGCACCGGTCGCCGACAGCGGCGTGTCGCGGTCGGTGAGCACGCCGGTCAACTCCACGCCGGGTGCCACGCGGCCACTCACCGACAGGTCGAGCGACTGTCGCAGCGCCGCGTCCTGTGACGAGCCGAAGTCCACCGCGAGCGTCTTGTTACCGGTCACGGCGAGGGCAGCCCCGAGTGGTGCGGTGCCCGGGTCACGCGCCGTGGCCGGCCGCGCACTCGCGGCCAGCGGAGCCACCGGCGCACGGCCCGCCGAGTCTCTCACCACCGGCGCACGCGCGGCCTGGTACAGCAGGCGCTGGTACTCGAGCGGCGGCGGCGACACGAGCCCGCAACCGCTCACCCACAACGTGTCGCCCGGCGCCCACGCCCGCAGCAATCGCAGATCGCCGCGCAGCAGGTCCCACTGGTAATCCCGATCGCGTTGCCACGGACCACCACGCGACCACACCGAGTCGGTGCCCGTGCGCACGAACGTGTGTGGCACGCGTTGCAGCGCCACGCCCTGCGCGGGCACCAGCACGAACGTGAAGCACGACGGATCGCGCTGTGCCGCCGCGGGTGCGGCGGGCGCCGTGGCGCTGGCCGCATGCGAAGGGCGCACGGCGGAACAAAGCGCGACCAGCGCCAGCACGAGCCAGCCACGCACTCGCACCGCTCACTCCCCCGTCGCGCGGGTGTCCAGGCGAACGATGCGCGCCGCACCACTCTCGGCCAGCAGCACGCGGCCATCGAGCGTGAACGCGAGTGCGGTGGGCGCGGCGAGCCCGCCGCGCTGCGCCAGCAACTGGCCATCGGCGCCCAGCAAGCACCACTCGCCCGAACGTTCGGCGACCACGGCGACACGGCCGGCATCGTCGGCCGCGATCGCGAGCGCGGTCTCGCCCGCGCCCGCCGACCACACGGGCGTCCACGCCGCGCGCACCACGCGACCGGCGGCATCGAGCCACTGCACGCGCGAGCGGCCCACCAATGAATCGGCCGTGGCGCTCTTGCGCGGCCGCGCGCGCGGGCGCTCGAGCGTCACCAGCATGCCGCGGCCTGCGGCCGCCACCCCGGCCAGCCCCGAGAACCCACCCGAGCGTGCACCGAAGCCACCCAACTCATGCTGGAACGTGCCCGCGAAGTCGAACACCAGCACGCGGTCGCGCTCGGCATCGGCCACGTACAACGCACCGCCGCGGTCGGCCGCCAGCCCCACCGGCGTGACGCGACCCACGCGGTCCTCGAGCGCGGTCGCGGCCAGATCGACCGCGGCCCCGAGCAAGCGCAGGTGATGGTCATACAGGCTCACGCGCCGGTTCTCGATATCGAGCACCGCCACGCCCAGTGCGCCCGCCACGGCCAGCGCCCCCGGACGACGGAACTGGCCCGCGTCGCTGCCGAGCGCGCCGGCCTGATCGATCAAGCGGCCGGCGTCATCGAGCCGCGCGATGCGATGCCCCGTGCCATCGCTCAGCCACACACGGCCGAACGCATCGCACGCCAGCCCACCGATGCGCGCATACGAGCGGCCCGCCGCGAGCGTGTCGATGGCGGCCTCGGTCGCGCGCAGCGAGTCGCGCACCACGCCCTGGGCCTCGACCGGCGGACCGACCGGCGTCTGCGTGTCGTCGGCACGCTCTTGCGCACGCAGCGCGAACGGCTGCATGAGGCACGCGCCTGCCAGCAACAGTGCCGCGAACCCCACGCGCACGCGCGTCGCGCGCCGCACGCTCAGAAGCTCGTGGTGAGCGCCGCGCGGACCTGGCCGGCGTCGTCGAAGCCGGGCGCCAACTCGAGCCGCCAACCCTGCGGTTGCGTGGCCGCGGCATCATGGCCGGCCTGCCGTGCCGCATGCAGCGCACTCACGAGACGGTTCGCGATCGCGAAGCCGAGCGCGGCATTCGCGCGCAGCCCGGCCTTCTGCGCGAACTTGCGCTGGCCACTGTAGCGGCGGAACGACTCCTCGTCGGTCCACGTCCACGCCAGCGAGCCCCCGATGGAGTGCTCGGCGATGTAGCGCCGGTAGCCGTCGAGGTCCGGATTCGCGGGGTCGCTCAGGTACAGATTCGCAGCGTCGCGCGTGACGACGAGCAGGTTGTACTCGTCGTTGCTCGCGAACGCGCCCACGATGCGGCGGAACTCGTCGTCGCGGCCATCGAGGTCGATGCCCGCGAACAACCGCGCGGTGCGCAGGTAGCTGTCGGTGCGCTGCACCTGCTGGATCTTGAATGCCGTGAACGCGCCCCACACGCCGGCCTCGGCCAGCATGAACACGCGCGCACTGCCCTTGTGGCCGAGCGTCGCCTGGCCCCAGCCCGGAACGGTGAGCGAGCGCAGCAGGATGCGCGCGCGCTCGGGCCCCAGCCCCTCGTTCGTCACAGGCGGCTTCACCTTCTTGGGCTTCCGGCCGGCCTTCTCCTTCTTGGGCTTGGGCGAGTCGCCGAAGCCCGTGATCGAACCCGAGGCCAGTGTGAGCGGCGAGATCAGGCTGTGCCCGGGCGCGCTCGCGTAGGCCAGCGGCTCGGCGTTGCTGACCGGCGCGAGTGCCGCGAACGGTGCGTCGACCGTGAAACCGGTGGCCGTGGCAGTGGCGGGCGGCGAGAACGAGAGCGTCGAGCCGAGCGCGAGGACGGCGATGAGCGGCATGGCCACGACTAGAACCTCCTCACGACCGCGGCGCGGAGCGTCGGGTCGCCGCGGCGCATCTTGGCGCCGAGCTGCAGGTCGATGTTGCGCCGGAGCGGCAGGTTGTGGAAACGCGCGGCACGAAGCGCATCGAATGCGGACAGCGCGTGATTCGCCCACAGCGCGATCTCGTAGTAGCGCGACTGGCGGCGGCGGTCCTGTGAATCGTCACGAAGTCCCTTGTAGGACTCGTAGGTGATGCCGGGATCGCCACCCTTGAAGCCCGCGCGATAGGTGGGATCGGTCGCGAGTGCCTGGTAGTACGCCTCGCGATCCCCCGCCCACAGCGCCTCGAGTTGCGCGGCGTTCCCGCCGGCCTGCAACTCGTAGCGCGAGAACGACCACGTGGACGACGTGTCGGTGGGATCGCCCACGAACGCAGCGGCCTGTGCGCGCAGGTCATCGGCCTTCTTGCGCGTCGAGGTGCGGCCGAACCAGCTCGCCGCCTCGATCGCCAGGAACATCCACGCGCTGCCCTCGCCCACATAGAACTCACCGGCGCCCGGCAACACGCCCGAGAGCGCGAGTGCCAGACCTTCGGACTTCCAGCCCTTCACATCGAGCGTGCGGTAGAGCGAATCCTCGGACGCGCCCCACTCCCGGTCGATCGCACGCTGCGCGAGCCAATCGGCCGGCACGTCGGCAGCGCCATGCGCCACGCGTGGCGCCAGATCCGAGGCCAGCGCGGTGCCCACGCCTGCAGCCGGGCGCGACCAGGACGCATCCTCGGTGATCAGGAAGCCCTCGCCCGGCACTGCGGCCTGCGCGCTCACGGCGCACAGCAACAGGAGTGCAGCGAATCCGACGCGGCGGATCATCGGATGATCCCCAGCGGCACCGTCTCGGTGCGCGCGCCACCCGGGCCCGAGAAGCGCAGATGCGCCACATAGAGTCCCGCGGGCACACCCGTCGGATCCCAGCGGTCCAGGTTATCGGCGCGGCGGCCCTGACGCGTCCATCGCGTCACTTCATGGCCCGACGCATCCAGGATGCGCACCTCGACCGAGGCATCCTCGGTGAGCTGATACGCGAACTGCACCGGCTTCTGCCGTGCGGGATTCGGGTACGCCTTGAGCGAGCCCGCCACCAGCGGTCCCGCGCTCGGTGCGAGCGGCGTGCTGGTGTTGAGCGGCGCCAGATAGCAGGTACGGCCCGCGTCCGCGCCCAACTGCAGCCACGGAGCCGCAGGGCCCGAGGCGAGCGTGCCCACGGTGTACGCGTACAGACGGCCGAAGCGGTCCGGTCCCACCAACTCGAGCGTGCCATCGCCCTCGAGGTCGGTGGCCACCAGGCTGCCCGCAGCGCCGGCACCCGTGGCGAGCGGCCAACCCGTGGGCTGGCGGCCATTGCCATCGAGCGCCGACAACACACCACTCGCGGTGAGCGCGACCATCTCGGGGCGGCCATCCTGCGTCACGTCCACCACCACGGGCGGCGTGCTCGAACGGAACTCATCGGCGCTCGCAGCGCGCGGCCAACCGGGCGCAGGGCGGCCGGTGCGATTCAAGAACACGAGCTTGGAGCGCTGCGTGAGCGCCACGATCTCGGGGAAGCCATCGCCATCGGGGTCCCCCGCAGCGAGACCGGCGGCGAGCGTGTCGCCCAACGGCGTGCCCCAGCCCTCGAGCGGCGCGGCCGTGCTGGCGCAGAAGCCCCAAACCCGATCGTGCATGTGCACGAACACGCTCGGCGTGCTGCCGCAGTCGGCGTCGGCGTTGCTGCCCACCCCACCGGTGCGCATGAACAGGAAGTCCGGTGCGAAACCGTTCGAGCCCACCGTGCGCGGCCAACCCGTGATCGGCGCCAGCGTCGGCATGGCGAGCACGGTGACCTGACCGTTCGTGTCGGCGGCGGCCAGGTAGCCACGGAACGCAGCCGGCGTGGGCACGCCGGCCACGGCGACCGGCGGCAGTTCGGCATACGCGAGCCGGCCCGAGACCGGGCCCGAGAGTGCGGTCGTGCTGGTCACGACCAACTGGCCCGTCACATCGAGCCCACGGATGCGGCCGTCTTCACAACCCACCAGGATCAAGGCCGTGTTGTTGAGGTCGTGCGCCACGATCGGCGGCGTGGTGGCCGGCGACGGCAGCGTGACCGGGAAGTTCGCGAACGGCGCACCGTTCGAGGTGAACGCCCACACGCGGCCACCAATCACGTCGCTCGCGCCGTAGCGCTGCGTGGTGGCCACCACGAGCGCAGGGCTCGTGGGCGCGTTCGGGTTGGCCGCGAACGCCGCGACCTCACCCAACGGCCGGCGATCGAGATGCGCGTAATCCAACGAATCGGCGCCATTCAGGCCACGGCCATCGAAGCGCACCGCGAAGATCGCCGCGCTGTCGCGCGCGACCGAGAGGCCCTGCAGGCTGGTGTCGGTGGTGATCGTGTCGCCCCCCGCCCACACCACGTCCTTCTTGCCGTCGCCATCGACGTCGATCGTGAGCAGGCGCGGTCCGCCCGGCGGGAAGTTCGCCACCACCGGCCAACCCTGCGGCTGCCACTGGCGCGTCACGCGCACGTGCATGGTGTCGCTCGCGTCATCCAGGAAGTCGATGCGCAGGTGAGGCCGCGTGCCCTGATTGGGGCGCACGCTCGGCGACGTGTCGTCGGTGAGCGTCGGCATGACCGAGGCCTGGAACGGATCGAGCTCGCTGCCCAGCAGGAACGGTGAGCCCACATCGCCCAGGTCATCGAGACCATCGGCCTCGAGCATCTGCAGGCCGAGACGGCGATGGTTCGTGTTGAAGCCGAAGTCGGGGTTCACGCGCAACGATGTGGTGAACGGGATCACGCTCTCGTCGATGTGCCACGCCAGCACGCCGGAACCCGGCAGCAGCGCGTCCCACTCGAAGCGATCCGGCTCACGCGGCCCGAGCACGACCCGCGTGGTGTCGTCCTGCAGCAGCCGCACCGCGGCGGCCGGCGACAGGTAGCGGTTCTCGAGGATCAGGTACTCGTCGGTCGACAGCCGCAGCTTCACGAAATCGTTCGTGCGCTGGCTGCCGTGCAGCGCGAACGCCGCCGTGTCGGCCGCACCCGGCTCGCGGAAGTTGAGCAGTGAGGCCGTGCTGAGCGAGGCGAAGTCGCGCTGGAACGGATCGATACTGGGCGGCAGCAGTCCGACCACGAAGATCTCGCCCGTACTCGACAACAGCCGCGCGCCGACCAGGTTGCCGCTGTCCATGAGCGACCAGTAGCCCACCGTGGGGAGCGCGGTCTGGATGTCGTACACGTCGCCGAAGCCGAAGAAGTTGTGCCCGTTCTCGTGTGCCACGACGCCGTTGATCGCGCCGTAGGCATCGTCCTGATTGATCGTCTCGGGGATGAACGCCACGCGATCGATGGGACGCGTGGTGCTGTCCGGGAAGATCACCCGGTCGGTGTCATCCACGAACATCGTGAACGACGGGATGTCCTCTTTGGAGTCCCCGCGCAGGTCGCTCTGCAGATCGCTGCCCGCGTGGATGATCATGAAGCGGTCGTACTTGTCCCACGGGATGCGGTTGCTCTTGGCGATCGACTGCGAGTCCGCCGCGAAGAAACACAGCCGCATCATGTCGACGGCCGCACGGAAGATGCTGTTGCCGAAGCGCCACGGGCCCAGGTCGGCCATGTCCTGCAGGTGGTACGCCGAGTCCTCCTCGGCCGGCCAGACGTCGACCTCGATGCGCGTACGGCCATAGGTCTGCACGTCGAAGTAGTTCGACAGCGCCTCACCGTGCTTACGGTAGAACGTGCGGTTGTGCGGCGGACGGTCGACCGGGTTCGCGAGCGTGTCCGACGGATCGAGGTTGAAGCGGCCCGTACCACTGGACGCCGAGCCGCCGCGATCCTCGAGGAAGTCGATGCGGATGAATGCCACGCGCACGGTGTCCTGCGGCAGCGCCTGCGTGCCGAACGCGCCGAAGCCCGACTTGGCGGCGCGCGCCTGCGGCGAGACCCAACCCGGCCGGCGGTTCGCATCGATACCCGCGCCCACGCGGAACGCCTTGGCGTGCATCTCGGCCTCGAAGGCGCGAGACAGCCGCTGACGCTCGAGACGCTTGCCGAGCACCTCACGCTCGATCGCGCTCAACGCGACGGCATGCGGTGTGAGTCCCTTGCGCTGTTGGCGCAGGATCATCTCGGCCGGAGCGACCGGCTTCACCGTGAGCGAACGCGCGTCGGCCGCACGGGCCTTGGGAGCCGGTGCGGCCGACAGCGCGACGACGGTGAGAAGTGCTGCGAGGAGACGGCGCGAGTTCACGTGCGCGTCAGAAGTGGTAACCCAGCGTGAGCTTCGAGACATTCGGGAGACCGGATCCCTTCGCCTGGGGGATGCTGCCGAAATCGACCGCGAGGCCCTTCCAGCCAAGCCCGATGCCGTAGGTAAGGCCCTCGAGCTGACCGAGCGGGTCATGGTAGTACCCCACGCGGCCTGCGATCTGATCGGAATAACGCAGTTCCATACCACCGTGCAGCTGCCAGAAGGCGTCCGTCACGAGCGACTGATCGAAGTCGCCGGCGAGCAGCACCTTGAACTGGTCCTTGGAGTACGCCTCCCACGCCGCGCCGAACTTGACGTTACGCGACAGCGGGCTGCGCTCGTCCTCGTTGATGAACGTGACGCTCGGCCCCAGGTTCTGCACGTTGACGCCCAGGTTCAGGCGCGCGGCCTGGATACGATAGAGCGCCGCGAGGTCCAAGCCGAACGTGGCGCCGACACCCGACTGCGACTGCGGCGCGAGCTGGATGCGGATGTACTTGAGCGAGGCGCCGACCGAGAGGTCGGGCAGCAGCTTGGTGCCGTAGTAGAGCGCCGGCGACACCTCGTTCGAGGTGAACGTGCCCGTCGGGTTGCCGAACGGGTCCGTGCCCTCGCTGGTGCCGTAGGACAGGAACACGAGCCCCAGACCGAATGCGCCCCAGCCCGACGTGGGCTTCACGAACGTGAGGTAGTTGTAGTTGACGTCGTTCGCGAGACCCGGCACGAGCTGCGCGTACGTGAGGTCGACCGCGGACTTGGTCACGAAGCCGAGACCGGCCGGATTCCACCACGTGACGCCCGTGGCGTCATCGGCGATCGCGACACCGGTCGCGCCCATACCGTTCTGGCGAGCACCCGGCTGGATATCGAGCGAACGGCCAGTGCCCTGAGCGAAGGCGGAGTTCGCCAGGAGAAGGCCGAGGGCGCATCCCAGGACGAGGCGGCTGAACTGACGCATGGTTTGGCTCCTGATGTGTGGGACCCGGATCGAATCCGGGCAGGATACTGGACCTGAGGTACTACACCGCAAGCTGCCGGCTGGTTCCAGGATCTTGCCGCCCGGCTCGTGGGCCAGATGACCCGGTCCCCGACTATGGATTCAGAATGACGAAGCGCCCCTCCGACGCCGCGCGCTGGCGGGGGCTGCTCTTACCATCGGCATCACGGACGCTGACATGAACCTTGTACAGATACGTGCCCTGGGCAAGCGGATCGCCCTCGGCATCGAGGCCGTCCCAGACCATCTGGACCTGCCCCAGACCACCCATCTGACGTAACTCCCGCACCAACTTACCGGTGACCGTGTACACCCGGATCAGGGTGTTGACCGAGTCGCCCGGGGCATCCACCACGAACACGCCACCCGACCCGTTCCCTCCCGAGCGAATAGGATTCGGGAACAGGTACGTACGGGCGATCTTGAGCGGCGGCACATCGACGACCTGGAACTCGAGCGTGGCCGAGGACCGGTGCAGGCTGGCATTCAGGCCTGTGGCCAGATTGTCGGCGGCGCTCACCCGGATGGAGTGCGGCCCGGGCGACAGGTTCGGCAAGGTGAACGTGGCGGTGCCCGACTGGTACGAGTCGGCGGCATAGCGGAACGTGCTCGTCACATCGACGCGCGACGTGGTGTTGCCATCGACCGTCACGATGATCGAGTTCTGTGGTGCATGCCCCGTGGTCATGATGCCGCTCTCATCGAACAACACGATCTGCAGCCTCGCATCCGGCCGCACATTGGTGGAGCCACCGAGGAATGACAGCGTGACGCGCGGGCCGGTCACATCGTTCGGGGGCGGCGTGCCCGGGACGACCGCCGCCACCGCATCCCCGG
>JAIOPA010000440.1 GCA_021414165.1 Candidatus Eiseniibacteriota bacterium | reverse complement strand
TCGACCATGAGGATCGCGACATCGGCACGCTCGAGCGCCTGCAGTGCGCGCATGGTGGCGTAGAACTCCGCCTGATCCTCGAACATCGCCTGCCGCCGGATACCTGCGGTATCGACCAGCATGAAATCGCCCGCCGGGCTCTTCCAGCGTGCATCGATGGCATCCATGGTGGTGCCGGCGCGCGGCTCCACGAGCACGCGCTCCTCGCCCAACAGCGCGTTCACGAGCGAGCTCTTGCCCACGTTGGGCCGTCCGATGATCGCGACGCGTGCCGCGGGCTCCTCGGGTTCGGCCTCCGGCGGGATGGCCGCGAGGATCGCATCGAGCAGATCGCCGATGCCCAGGCCACCTTCGGCCGCGATCGGGATCGGCGTCCCCAGCCCGAGCTTGTGGAACTCGTGCACGATGGTGTCACCCGACACGTCGACCTTGTTCACGACGAGCAACGAGTGGCCGTGCGTCTTACGGATCTGCGTGGCGATGGCCTGATCGAGATCGGTCACACCGGTCTGCGCGTCGACCAGGAACAGCACGACGTGCGCGAGCCCGATGGCCGCCTCGGCCTGGCGCCGGATGTCGGCATCGCGGCCCTCGGACGACGCCGGCAGGAAGCCGCCCGTGTCGACCAGGATGAACTCACGCCCGGTCCATTCGGCACGCACGGCGTTGCGGTCGCGCGTGATCCCGGGGCGGTCATGCGTGACCGCACGACGCTCGCCGAGGATGCGATTGAAGAGCGTGGACTTGCCGACGTTGGGCCGGCCGATGATGGCGACGACTGGTGCGGACATATGAGGTAGGGCTTCCGGGGTCCGGGAAGCGAGGGCGCGCCGGGCGCGTGGAACGCAGCCTGCTGGCGCGCCGCTCGAGATGGAGCGGGCAACGGGGGTCGAACCCGCGACCTCAAGCTTGGGAAGCTCGCGCTCTACCAACTGAGCTATGCCCGCATCAATGGCTTGAAGGACTGGTGAAGCTAGGGGCCGGTCGGGCGGGTGTCAACCGTGGCGGCCAGCGGGCTCATTTCCCCCACGGCCACGGAATGCCACGCGCCGAGGGGCTCCAGCCCCCCGGCGCGCCGAAGTGTCTGACTGCGATCAGCGATTCAGCACGATGATCCGTCCGGCATCCTTCTGCAGACTGCTGCGCACGAAGTACACGCCCCGCGGCACCTGCTGCCCGGACGCATCGGTGCCGTCCCACTGCAACGTATGCTCGCCCGCAGGGAACACGCGATCGGCCAGGTCGCGGACGCGGCGTCCGGTGACGTCATAGATCGAGACCTGCACGCGACCCTGCTTCGCGACGCCGAAGCGAACGCTCGACAGGCCTTGTCGCATGACGGAGTTGCCGATCTTCATGAAGTCCACATAGGCCCGCCCACCCTGCGGCGTATCCAAGACCGAACCCGGCGAACCGGTGAGCGTGCAGATGCCACCGAACACCTTGTTCATCATGTAGTAGTAGTACGCGAGTCGGCCGCCCGAGGTCTCGCAGTAGCGGCTCAACAAGTGCTCGATCTCGAAGCCACTCGTGACGGCCACCCAGTTGCGCAGAGGGGTCGCGGGCTTCACGACGTCCGAGACGTATGGGCCGTTGAGGCCCGCATTCTCATAGAACGCTCCGTCCTGTGACTCCGAGATGGCCGGGTTGCGCTGCCAGACATCGTTCGACCACGTGCACTGATTCGCGACGCCATAGACGTCCGCGTTCGCCGTCAGGTTCGTGGTCGTGAGCAGGTCGGCGCAGTTGTTCGTGTTGCCCGACAACGACTGGTAGGACGCATTGCGATAGACCGCACCCAACTTGTCCGTGATGAACACGGTGTGGCTGGCGTCGATGCCGCCGGCTCCCTTCTCGGACTGCCCGAAGCCGTCACCCTGGAAGAAGATGCCTCGCGGCTGAGCACTGCCACCGGCCGCGGCCAGGAAATCATTGAAGAGCGCGATATCGTTCTGGCTGCGGTTCGTGAACGGCCCGAGGACTCCGCTCGTGA
>JAIOPA010000029.1 GCA_021414165.1 Candidatus Eiseniibacteriota bacterium | reverse complement strand
CGGCCCCAACGGCTCGCTGGGCTCGGGCGCGTGCATCGTGCTCTCGGAGCCGGGTGAGTACACGATCGACTACTACGATCCCGCCACGGGTAACGGTGACGTGTGCTCGCGCACGCTTTACGCCACCACCTGCGCGCCGCCGCCTCCGCCGCCCACGCGCGAGCAGTCGGGTTGTCCTCTCACCTCGCGTGAATGGTCGCGCACGTGTGGTGCGCGCGGTGCACTCGTGGATCCGGCGGCATTCGCCGCGGTCGCGAGTGCGGTCGATGCACGCTCGGCGGTGTGGTCGTTCACGAATGCCAGCGAAGGTCTGTGCCGCGTGCTGCGCCGGGGTAACCACATGAGCGATCGCGACTTGGCGTGCCGTCAGTATGCAGCGCTGCTCGCGAACCTGTCGGCGGGTGAGTTGCAGATCACCGCGAGTGACGGCCGCCAGGTGGGCCTGGACCCGGCCATGCTGCTCGATGGCGTGCGTGGCGTGCCCGCCGGCACCACGGTGGCCACGTGGGTCGAGCGCACCGAGGCCGCGCTGCTCGCGCAGAACGGCCGCCCGGCGCGCAGCCGCGACTCGCGCGACGAGTACCGGCGCATCACGCACCAGGCCCGCGCGATCATGCGCATGGCGCCGCGGTGCGGCACGTCGGTCATGGAGCAGCTCGAGGACAACGACGAGCCGGACGTGTTCGGCGTGAGCGCTCCTGCGCCGGCCGCGGGCACGATCAGCACCACGCACGGGCACGACCCGCTCACCGGCGCGCGCCGCATGCGCTGGACGCTCGAGCGCGCGAGCGAGGTGCAGCTCGACATCGTGGACGTGACGGGCCGCAAGGTGCGTCACCTGGCCGAGGGCATGTACGCGGCCGGCACGCACGACTTCGCCTGGGACGGCCGCGACGACGACGGCCGCACGCTGCGTGCGGGTGCTTACTTCGTGGTGGGTCGTGTCGGCGGCGAACGCACCAGCGCGCGACTCTTCCTTCTCAAGTAACTCCTCGCTCGCCCGCAACACCGATCACGACGGCCACCCTTCGCGGGGTGGCCGTCGGCATTTGCGGCTCGCCGCACCCGCACATCAAAGCCGCCAGCATGCAGAACGCGATTGCGCGCATTGCGCACTGCGAACGCCGCGAGGCGGCCCCTCGCACCCGTACGGGCGTGATCATCGTGCGGAACCAATCACTCGCCCTTACTGACCGATCCCAGCGGGGCAATCCACCCAAGCAGAGGCCAACCCGTTCAGGTTGTGCACGTTCCCGCTGGGTGTGAACGCCGCACGCGGTGTTGGCCCGATTCTTCCATTGGTATATCGCTGTCCCGATCGTGGGGAGAGGGACATGCCAGGAGTGACGCAGGGGTCATTCTTGGTGAGCAGGGTCGGTGTCGTGTGCATCCCGCGCCGACGCCTTCGGAGAAAGAGAGAGCTCCGAGGGGGATGTGCCAGAAGCACCGGTGAGCGCCGTCTACGGACCCGCTTACCGCCCGGATGCGCTCCGGGTAAGAGCGGCCACCACGCGAAAGCGGAGGTGGCCGCAGCGCTTTTGGGGGGGGAGGGTTGCTCACGGGGGCCCGCGTGGTAGCGTCTCGCACATGACCCGACGCAGTGTCGAGACTCTGGTTCTGGCCCTCAACGCGGCCGGCGTGCGCTACCTCATCGTAGGTGGCCTCGCGGTGGTGGCGCATGGGCATGTGAGGTTCACCGCCGATGTCGATCTGGTGCTCGACCCGGATCCTGCGGCCATCGCTCGTGCGCTCGAGGCGCTGGCACGTCTGGGCTACGCACCACGTGTCGCGGTCGAGCTCATGGACTTCGCCCGCGCCGATGAGCGCGCGCGTTGGCGGCAGGAGAAGGGCATGCTCGTGCTGTCATTGCACAGCGCTGCGCATCCGGCCACCGAGGTCGACCTGTTCCTGGAGTCGCCCTTCGACTTCGAGCCGGTCTGGACACGCGGGCTCGTGGCCGAGCTGGGGCCCGGGCTGCCCGCGCGATTCGTCTCGCTGGCTGACCTGCGCGCCATGAAGCGCGCCTCGGGCCGTGCGGTCGATCAGCTGGACCTGGACGCGCTGGCCCGGCTGCATCCGGAGGACCCGGCGTGACCAGCCCGAACGAGCCCCGCACCCCGGACGAGCACGCGCTTGCGCAGGCCCGTCGCATGGCCGCATTGCCGCTTGCGGACAAGCTGGACTGGCTCGAGGAGGCCCAGGTGCTGGCGAGCCGACTCGCCAGCCGGGTTGCCGAAAGCCTTCAGACCCCTACGGATGAGCCCCGGAGCGAGGCTTGACCGGGGTGGCTCCGCGCCCGTAACCTGTTGTCTGAACGTTCGCAGGACACGGCGTTGGCAACGAGCCCGCCGTCTTCGGGACCATCGAGTCCCCTCTCCGATCCCCACGCGGGATCGGCCGAGCGCCCCTGAGCGCCTCCCAATACATGCCCTTCTCATTCCAACTCGAAGCCACAGACGCTGGCACTGGCGCGCGCGCCGGGCGCTTCACCACATCCCATGGCGACGTGCTGACCCCGGCCTTCATGCCGGTCGGCACCGTGGGCTCGGTGAAGGGCCTGACTCCCGATGACCTCAAAGCGGCTGGCTGCGACATCATCCTGGCGAACACGTACCACCTCATGCTGCGGCCGGGCGTCGAGACAGTGGCCAAGATGGGCGGACTGCACCGCTTCATGGCGTGGGACGGCGGCTCGATCCTCACGGACTCGGGCGGCTTCCAGGTCATGAGCCTCTCGGATCTCAACAAGCTCACCGAGGAGGGCGTGGAGTTCCGCTCGCACCTCGATGGCTCCAAGCACATGCTGTCGCCCGAGAAGGCGATCCAGGTGCAGGACGGGCTCGGCACCGACATCGCCATGTCGTTCGATCACCTGGTGCGTCTGCCCGCCACGCCCGAGGCGGTGAGCGATGCGGTCTCGCGCACGGTGCGCTGGGCGCAGCGCGGCCTCGATGAGCGCGAGCGGTTGCGCGAGCAGGGTCGCGGTAGCATGGCGCTCTTTGGCATCAATCAGGGCGGCACCGATGCGGCCGAGCGCGCGCGCTGCTTTGCTCAGCTGGGTGCCATGCCGTTCGACGGCTTCGCGCTGGGCGGCCTGTGGGTGGGCGAGGGTCGCAAGCTCGGTCTGGAGATGGTCGAGCGCGATTGCAACGACTTCCCTGTGCACAAGCCGCGCTATCTCATGGGCGTGGGCCACCCAGTCGACGTGATC
>JAIOPA010000439.1 GCA_021414165.1 Candidatus Eiseniibacteriota bacterium | reverse complement strand
CTCTGGGACCGCGTGAAGTTCGCGCGTGCGCCGCTCACCGAGGCCGAGGCCGTGAAGACCGAGGATGCCGTCGAGGCCTATGTGCGCCGCGTGCAGGACGCGCGGCTCGAGGCCGAGGCCCGCGCCCGCGCGGCCGCCGCGGCGCGCGCCGCCGCCGCCTCGGGTACGCCGGGTGGCACTGCACCTCCCAGCGCGGGTGCCGCGCCGGGCGCGACGGGGGCGGCATGATCCGCTTCGAGTCGCCGTGGTTCCTGTTGCTGTTGTTGGTGCTGCCGGTGCTGCTGCTCTGGCGGCGCAGGCGCGCCGATGTGCGGCCGCCCGCGTTGCTCTGGGGCAGCACGGTGAGCCTGCCGGATCCCGGGCTCATGCGCTGGCTGTGGCTGGCCGTGCGCGTGCTGCCGTGGGCCGCGCTCGCGCTCGTGCTGCTCGCGACCGCACGGCCGCAGCAGGGCATCCAGCAGAGCGAGGTGGACTCGCGGGGTGTCGATATCGCGATGGCCATTGATATCTCGCCCAGCATGCGCGCGGGCGACATGGGCGGTGGCGACCGCCTGCAGGTGGCGCGCGCGACCGCGCGCGACTTCATCAAGGGCCGGCCGCACGATCGCATCGGTCTCGTGGGCTTCGCGGCCACGGCCTTCACGCAGTGCCCGCTCACGCTCGATCACGACACGTTGCTCGAGTTGCTCGACCAGTTGGACTACGGCCTCGCGGCCGATGGCACCGCGATCGGCATGGGGCTCGCCACCGCCGTGCAACGGCTACGCGAGAGCAAGACCCCCAGCAAGGTGGCGGTGCTGCTCACCGACGGCGAGAACAATCGTGGCGCGATCGATCCGCTCACCGCGGCCGATCTCGCCAAGGCACTCGGCGTGCGCGTGTACACGGTCCTCGTCGGCCGGCCGGCGGTGGTTCCGGTGCAGACCATGGACCCGGTCCTCGGGCGCACCGTGGTCATGCAGGCCGTGAGCGTGGACGACAAGCCACTCATCGAGATCGCGCGCCGCACCGGCGGACGTTTCTTCCGTGCCGGTGACGCCGCCTCGCTCACCGCCATCTACAACGAGATCGATCGCATGGAGCGCGCCCCGATCCGGGCGCTCGTGTATCGCGAGTACCGCGACCTCGGGCCGCTGCTGCTCGCGATCGCGGCGATCCTGCTGGCCCTCTACGGTTGGTCGAACGCCACCTGGGCGTTCCGGGTGCCATGACCTTCGAACATCCGCTCTGGCTCTGGGGCCTGCTGCTCATCCTGCCCCTCGCGCTGCTCGAGTGGCGCGCGGTACGGCGTGCCGAGCAGGCCGTGCGCGCCATGCTGGGCTCCCGGCCGTTGCCGGGGCTCATGGCGCAGCGCCTGCCCAAGCGCCGTCTGAGCAGCTCGGCATTGCGCGTGGGCGCGCTGGTGTTCGCCACGCTCGGTGCTGCGGGTCCGCAGTGGGGCCGTGAGGCCGTGCGTCGTGCGTCGCAGGGCTCCGACCTGGTCATGGTGGTCGACGTGTCGGCGTCCATGCAGACGCGCGATGTGCCGCCGTCGCGGCTGGAGGAAGCGCGCCGCGAGGCCATTGCACTGTTGAGCCGTCTGCAGGGCAGCCGCGTGGGTGTGGTGGCCTTTGCCGGTGACGCGATCCGCCTGTGCCCGCTCACGCTGGATCCCGCAGCGGTGCGGCTCACGCTCGAGACGCTGGAGCCCGGCACGGTGAGCGAGCCCGGCAGTGATCTGGGCAAGGCGCTCCGCACCGCGCTCAAGCTGTTGCCGGCCGGCCGCCGCGACGAACAGGCCATGGTGATCTGGACCGATGGTGAGGATCTCGAGGGCCATGCGCGCGAAGCCATCGCCGAGGTGAAGCGCGCCGGGCTGCGCGTGTTCGTGGTCGGCGTGGGCACGCCGGCAGGCGACGTGATCCCCATGAGCGACATGTCGGGTGTGGCGCTCGAGGTGAAGAAGGACGAGAACGGCAACATCGTGCGCTCGAAGCTCGATGAGCCGCTCTTGCGCGAACTCGCACGCGGCACGAATGGCCAGTACTTCGCGGCCTCGCGTTCGGGTGGCGATCTCGTGCGGCTCACGGGCTCGCTCGGCAGCCTGGCGCGTTCCAAGAAGGGCACGCGGCTCGTGGAGCGGCCCGTGGCGCGCTTCCCGTTGTGTGCGCTCGTCGCTGCACTCGGGCTGGTGGCGTTCCTGGCCGCGCCGCGCCGCCGGTTGAGCGAGCGCAGTGCCTCTCTGCTGGCACCGAGGCGGGCCGCGCTCGTGCTGCTGGCCTTGTTGCCGTTCGTGCCGGGACAGGCGAATGCCCAGAGTGCGTGGGCGCGCGGTGATGCCGCGTGGCGCAAGAAGGACTACGCGCGTGCGGAGTCGTTGTACGTGCAGCGCGCGCGGCTCGGGAAGCCGCCTGCGGAGTTGCTCGCGAACCTGGCGTCGGTGCGCGCCGAGCAGGCTGCCGGCGACACCGTGGCCGAGAAGGCGCTCTCACGGCTCGCTTCACGGCAGGATCAGGCCGGCCAGTTGTCGGGCTACAACCTGGGCACGCTGCTCGGCCGGCGCAACGAGATCAACCGCTCGCTCGCCGAACTGCGCCGCGCGCTCGAGCGTGATCCCAACGACCTCGATGCGCGCTGGAACTACGAACTCATGCGCAAGCGGTTGCAGGACGAACAGAAGAAGCAGCAGCAACAGTCGCAGCAGCCCAAGGACCCCGAGCCGGGCAAGGACCCGCAGCCCCAGCCGCAGTCGGGGCAGGGCGGGCAGGGGCCGCAGCCTCCGCCGCAGCAGGGCAACGCCCAGCCGCAGCCCGAGGCCAATGCGCCTCCGGCTCCGGGCATGCAGCAGCCGATGACCAAGCAACAGGCCGAGCGGTTGCTCGGCTCGCTCGGCGACCTCGAGCGGTTGGAGCGCAAGAACCAGCGCGCCAACAAGGCCCAGAAGGAGAAGCGGGGGAAGGACTGGTGAGCGCGATGACGGGCCAGCAGCGGAACCGGACAACGGGTGGGATGCGGGCGGCGCTCCGGCGCCTGGGCTCCGCGTGCCTCGCGCTGCTCGGCCTCGCCGTGCTGGTGCCGCAGGCGCGGGCCGCGACCACGGTCGAGGCGCGGCTCAATGCCGCGAGCATCGAGGTGGGCACCACGGTCACGCTCTCGGTCACGGTGAGCGACCCCAAGGGCAACGTGTCGGACCCGCAGTTCAATGTGCCGGCCGGTCTGGAACTGCTGGGCTCGGCGCGCTCGCAACAGTTCTCGTGGGTCAATGGCCGCTCCAGCAATCAGGTCGTGATCCAGTTCGAGATCGGCGGCGTGCGGCCCGGGCGCTACTCGATCGGCCCGATCCGCGTGTCGGATCGCGGCACCGAGTATCGCAGCGACGCGCTCGCGCTCGTCGTGAACGCGGCAGGCAGTGGCGGCACGCTGGGCGGCACGGGCAACAGCGGCGGTCGCGCGCGGAACCGCCGCCGCGGACCCGCCGATCACTCCGACGTCGCTGCGCTCATCGTGTCGCTGGAGCCCAAGCAACCCGTGGTGGGGCAGGTCTGCAAGTTGCGCATGCAGTTGGTGCAGCGCGTGAACATGTCCGAGGACAGCGAGTCGTCGGCGCCGGCCACGCCCGGGTTCTGGAGCGAGACGTGGGGCGATCCCACGAGCTACTCCGCCAAGGAAGGCCGCACCGAGGTCGCGGTCACCGAGCGCTCGTTGCGCGTGTATCCGCTGGCGCCGGGGCCCGCGATCGTGGCGCCGGCCTACGCCGTCGTCTCGCCCGCGAGCGGCGGGCTGCTCGATCCGTTCAGCGGCATCAGCTCGCAGCGCGTCGAGATCGCCAGCGAGACGCTGCACGTGAACGTGCGGCCGTTGCCCGATGGCGCGCCGCAGGGCTTCGATGGCGGTGTGGGGCACTTCGAGGTGCGCTGGACCACCGATCGCGAGCACACCACGCAGGACCAGGCGATCACCGCACGGCTCGAGGTGCGCGGCACCGGCAATCTGCCGCTGCTGCGTGCACCCGCCTATGCGCCCAACGACCTCGAGGTCTTCGCCTCGACGGTCGAGGATAGTCTGCCGCCGGCGGGCGAGGTGGGGCCGGGGCGCCGCACGTTCCTGTGGACGCTGCTGCCCAAGCGCGCGGGGCGCGTGCGCGTGCCGGCGCCGACGCTGGCGTGGTACGACCCCGAGACGTCGCGCTACGAGACCAGCACGCCGCCGCAGATCACGCTGCAGGTGCTCACGGCGACGGGGCCTGCGGGTGGTGAGATCGAGGACGGCTTCCCGAGCGTGCTGCGCCGTCATGCCGCGCACCCGGGCAACCGCGCCGCGTGGCCGTTGCTGGCGCTGGCCGGTGGCCTGCTCGTGGCGTTGGCCGCCGAGTTGCGGCGTCGCTCGCTCGCGCCGGACCCGACCGCACCCGAGCGTGCACGGCAGCGCGAGTGGTTGCGAGGGATCGGGCTTGCGCATGGGCCGGACTTCTGGCGCGCGGCCGATGAGGCCGCCAGCTGGCTGCAGCAGCGCGGTGACCAGGTGCTGTGGCTGCGCGAGGCGATCCAGGCCGCGCGCTACGGTGGCCGTACCGACCAGATCGAGGAGGTGCGCCCCAAGTTGATCGAGCGTCTCGCCTCGGCCATGCCGGCGCCGCCCGCGCGGTGGCCGCTGCAGGTGGGGGCGGGTGTCGCACTCGCATCCGGCATCGTGGTGTTCGTGCTGGCGCTGCCGGGCCCGGGACATTCGGCGCTCGCCGAGCGTGCCGCCGCGGCCGATGCCACGGCGCGCGCCGGCAAGGCCGCCGCCGCCGAGGCGGAGTGGGCGCGGCTCTGGGACGAGCGTCCGGGCGATCCGGCGCTGGCGGCACGGTTGGCGTGGGGCGCGCTCGAGCGCGACGATCCGGGGGCGGCGACCGTGTGGGTGCTGCGTGGCGAGCGACAGGAGTCGCGCGATCCCGCGCTCGGCGCCATGGCGCAGCGCGTGCGTGACGCCGGTGGTCTGGTGGGCGCTCCGGGGCGCGCGTTGCCGCTGCGTTCGACCGAGTGGGCGATCCTGGCATTCCTGTTGGCCGGCGCGGCGGGCTTCCTGCTCATGCGGCGCAACGTGGCGCTGGCGCTCGCGGCACTGGCGTTGGTGACCGCGGTCTGGTGGCCGGCCGAGTCGTGGTGGCGCGGGCAGCAGCGGCTCGCGGTCGTGCGTGCTCCGGTCGCGTTGCCGCCGGGGGATCTGCAGCTCGATGCGGGGCAGGTGGTGCGTGTGCTCAAGCGCGACGGCGACGAGGTCGACGTGCGCGTGACGCGCGATCTCGCGGGCGCGCTGCCGGCCTCGACCCTCTGGTTCCTGGGGAAGCGTTAGCTCATGCGCACGGGACTCGTGATCCTGCTCATCGCGATCTGGCCGCTCCAGGGCATGGACGATCTGGTGCGCGGCTGGGTGCAGCAGCAGCGCAGCCCCATGAACGTGCAGGCCATGCAGGTCGTGAGCAGCAAGAGCCGCGCAGCGTTGGTGGTGGGCGCGGCGGCCGCGGCGCTGTCGGGCGTGGCGGGCCGCGTGTTCGTGGCCGAACTGGGCATTGCCCTCGTGCCGGTGAACCTCGCGGTCGAGGGTCTCAAGTACGCCGTGGGCCGGGTGCGTCCCGATGGCGATGCGCACCGGCGCAACTCGTCGTTCCCCTCGAGCCATGCCGCGAATGCCTTCACGGTGGCGGCGGTGGCGGGGCGGCGGTCGCGCACCTGGGGCCTCGTGCTCTGGCCGCTCGCCACGCTCGTCGGGTACTCGCGCATGCTGCTCGACCGGCACTGGGCGTCCGACGTGCTCGGAGGCTGCTTCATCGCGCTCGCAGGGGCCTGGTTCGCAGCACAGGTGCTGGCGTGGTGGGAACACCGAAAGGCCTTCCCCGCAGCACGTTGAGCGGGTGAGTTCGGACTTCACACGAGCGGCGTGACCCACCCCGCGCCACAATCTGCATGGGCCCAAGGATACATGCCGCGCGCGTGCCGCATTCTGTTAGGCTGCGGTCCGTCGCGAAGGAGGGCCCGATATGGCGATCGCCGACGTCTCTCCAGTCTCCGACACCGCGCACGACATCCTCGACCTGCGGCACCGGCGCCGCGAGACGGCATTCCATCAGTTCGTGCAGGCCGCGCAGTCCCATGGTGCGGTCATGCGACCCGAGTTGCTCGAGAGCGTGCTCAACCGCCGCGAGCGCATCGGCAGCACCGCGCTCGGCCGGGGCTTCGTGCTCACGGGAGCGTGGACGCTCTGCGTGCGGCGCTCGCTCGTGCTCGTGGGGCTGTCCGACAAGGGCCTCGAATGGGACGCGCCCGACGGCAAGCTCGTGCAGGTCGTGGCCTGCGTGCTCACGCCGGGAGAGGGGCCCGAGGAGATGCACTTCCGGCGGCTCGAGGGCGTGCTGCAGGCGCTGCGCTTGCAGCGTGTGCGTCAGCGATTGCTCGAGAAGCGTGAGCCGGGTGCGATCGACGCGTTGCTCCAGGCGGTGCCGCGATGAGCTTCGTGGACGGCTTCCTGGAACTGCACGAGATCGACCAGCTCCTGCTGCAGGCCACCGATGAACCGCACGCCGAGCGCTGGGCGTCGCTCGGGCTCAAGGTCGAGTCCGCCGCTGCGCTGGTGCGCGACCGCGACAAGCTCGCTGCCACGCTCGACCGCCGCTGGCTCGGTCTCTACGAGCGCTCGCTGGGCCGCTATGGCCGCGGGCTCTCGCTGGTGCGCCAGCGCGTGTGCCTGGGTTGCCGGCTCACGCTGCCCACCAGCGCGGCGCCGCCTCCGGGCGTGACCGCGCTGCACCTGTGCGTGGGCTGCGGGCGGCTCCTGATCTGGGAGTGATCGCGGCCTTGCATCG
>JAIOPA010000438.1 GCA_021414165.1 Candidatus Eiseniibacteriota bacterium | reverse complement strand
CGCAGATCCTGATCGAGCAGTACATCGAGGGCCGTGAGCTCACGGTCGCGGTGGTCGGTGAGGAGGCGTTCCCGATCGTCGAGATCGAGCCCAAGAGCGGCTTCTACGACTACGAGTCCAAGTACACGAAGGGCAAGACTGAGTACACCTGCCCCGCCGAGCTCGACAAGGAGCTGGGCCGCCACGTGCGCGAGCTCGCCGTGGAGTGCGCGGCGGTGCTGGGCTGCCGTGGTGTGGTGCGCGTGGACTTCCGTCTCACCGAGGACGACGAGCCCTACGTGCTCGAGGTCAACACGGTGCCGGGCATGACGCCCACGAGCCTCGTGCCCATGGCCGCTGCGGCCAAGGGCATCTCGTACGACCAGTTGGTCGGCCGTATCGTCGACATGGCCCGTGCCGAGGGCAAGAACGCGCGCGTCGCGCACTGAGCAAGTCAGCACACGGCGCGCACGCCGCGCTGTGACATCGTCGTGCCGGACGCGGCTCGCTGCGCCGCGTCCGGAACACCCACAAGCCGGGAGCCATCCTCCCGGAGCCGACGGAGAGCCCCATGGACCGCTCGTTGGAATTCCTCAAGGAACTGGTCGACGCACACGGTGTCCCGGGTTTCGAGGAGGACGTCGCCAAGGTCATGCAGAAGCACCTGAAGGGCGTGGGTGCCTTCAGCAAGGACCGGCTCGGCAGCTTCATCTGCGAGAAGGCGGGCGATCCCAAGGGACCGCGCGTCATGCTCGCGGGCCATCTCGATGAGGTCGGCTTCCTGGTGCGCAGCATCACCAAGGAAGGCTTCATCAAGTTCCTGCCGCTCGGCGGCTGGTGGGGCCACGTGGTGCTGGGGCAGCGCCTGATCATCAAGACGCGCAAGGGCGACGTGCTCGGCGTGGTGGGCAGCAAGCCGCCGCACGAGCTGCGCGATGAGGACCGCAAGAAGGTCCTCGAGATCAAGGACATGTACATCGATGTCGGCGCGGCCAGCGACTTCGATGTGAAGAAGAAGCTCGATATCCGC
>JAIOPA010000437.1 GCA_021414165.1 Candidatus Eiseniibacteriota bacterium | reverse complement strand
CGCGCCACGGGTGGCCTGGCCGACACGGTGCGCGAGTTCGACCCGATCACGCGCGAGGGCAACGGCTTCGTGTTCGAGCACTACTCGGGTGACGAGATGGTCATGGCGCTGCGCCGTGCGCTCGCGATCTGGAACGAGCCCGACACGTGGCGGCTGGTCCAGAAGAACGGCATGCTGCGCGATTCGAGTTGGCGCGTGGCCGCCGACGGCTACGACCGGCTGTACGAAGAAGCACGCGAGCGCGTCGAGAGCGGCCGCGTGCAGAGCCTGGACACGGTGGCCGACTCGTTCTAGCGGTGTCGCGCGACGCTAACCGATGAAGCCGGCGTGCAGCGCGCGCACGGCGTCCTGCACCTTCTCGTTCGGCACGCGGAAGACGAGTGCGGCGGCCGTGACGCGCAAGGCCACCAGCGGTACGCCGGCCTTCTCCAGTGCGCGCTCGGCCTTGGCGGCCTCGGGCGCGCCGAGGCCCAGGCCCACGAGCGACACGAACGCGGCGTCATGCACCACGTCGAGCCGCCATTCGCCGCCGGGGCCGCGCACGTCGCGGAAGCGCTTCTGCAGTTCCTCGACGTCGTGGCGTTCGCCCATCCACACGAGTGCACCGTGCGTGGTGGTGGCCTGCTCGTGCGCCACGAGCTCCAGCGCGGGGAACTGCTCGGCCACGGACTCCAGGATGCCGCGTGCCTCGCCGGTGCCGCCGGCATTGCCCTCGGCGATGGCCAGCGACAACGGTGCGCGATGCGTGACGGCTTCAACGCGAGGTGCTTCCACGAGGTCCTCCGCGATCTCGGTACCCGGGGCATCCCGGAACGACGACAGTACGGCGAGCGGCACGCGTTCGCGCGCGGCCAGGTCGACGCAGCGCGCATGCAGCACGCGCCCGCCGAGATGCGCGAGCGCCGAGCACACGCGATAGCCCAGACGCGGCACGAGCCGCGCGTTGGGCACCACGCGCGGATCGGCGCTGAACACGCCATCGACATCGGTGTAGATCTCGCAGCGCGCACGGCCGAGTGCCGCGGCCAGTGCCACGGCGGTGGTGTCGCTGCCGCCACGGCCGAGCGTGGTGATCTCCTTGGTCACGGGCGACACGCCCTGGAAGCCGGCCACGATGACGACGTTACCCGCATCGAGTGCCGCACGGATGCGATCGGGCTTCACGCCCACGATGCGCGCATTGGAGTGCGCCTCGTCGGTCAGGATGCCGCTCTGCGATCCGGTGAACGAGATCGCGCGCACGCCGAGATCGTTGAGCGCCATGGCCAGTAGCGCCATGGACACGCGCTCGCCGGTCGAGAGCAGCATGTCCATTTCACGGCGGGGCGGCTCGGGCGAGACCTGGCGCGCGAGCGCGATGAGGTCGTCGGTGGTGTCGCCCATGGCGCTCACCACGACCACCATGGAGTGGCCCGCCGCGCGGGCGGCCGCGACGCGCCGCGCCACGGCGCGGATGCGCTCAGGGCCGTTCACGGAGGTGCCGCCGTACTTGTGGACGAGGATGCTCATAGGGGCCGAGGGATAGTCGCTCGGGGGTGCGGGTGCAAGCGGGCGGCCGCCCCCGGGCTGGCGGCCGGGGGCCGGGCGGGGCGGTCGGCGGGGCGCGGCCGGGGCGGGATCCCCCCGTGGAACACCGCAAAAGCCCCCCGGCTTGACGACCAGTCGGCATACTGGGTATGGTTCCCGCCGCTCTTGTATGCGGAAGTAGCTCAGCCCGGTAGAGCATCACCTTGCCAAGGTGAGGGTCGGGGGTTCGAATCCCCTCTTCCGCTCCATGTTCGCATCGGGCCGGCCAAAAGCCGGCCCGTTGCGCTTTCCGGGGGAACACCATGGGCGGACCCGCCCGAGACGGTTCCAACGACCCGGTGGCCTCTCAGGCCGCTGTGGAGCGCGCCGTGGCCGACCTGCTCAAGGCCCTCGGCCTGTCGGCGGCCACCGAGCCCGAGCTGGCCCAGACGCCCGCCCGCGTGGCCGACCTGTACCGCGAGGCGTTCTCGGGGCTGGACCCTGCGAACCACCCGGACCTCGCCACGTTCCCGCACGCGGGTCAGGGCGAGTTGGTGGTGGTGCGCGATCTCGAGTTCCACTCGCTGTGCGTGCATCACATGGTGCCGTTCTTCGGCCGTGCACTGGTGGCGTACCTGCCCGGCGACACGCTGGTGGGGATCAGCGCCGCGGCTCGGTTGCTCGAGGTGTACTCGCGCCGACCGCAGCTACAGGAGCGCATGGGGCAGCAGATCGCGGATCACCTCGATCGTCTGATCCGCCCGAAGGGCGTGGCGGTGATCGTCGAGGCGCGCCACCTGTGCATGGAGATGCGGGGGATCCGCAAGCGCGGTCTGGTCGAGACGCGCGCGGTCCGCGGCGAACTGGCGGACCCGCGGTGGGCGCCGCTGTTGGCGCTGCATCCCGAACGCTAGGGG
>JAIOPA010000436.1 GCA_021414165.1 Candidatus Eiseniibacteriota bacterium | reverse complement strand
ATCGTCAGTGGCGCGAGCCCGGATCCGGAGCCGATCGGTCATCACCAGCGTCGTGGGTGCCTGGAGCTCGATGAACTGGCTGGTGTTCCGTCCGCTCGGACAGCGCAGCATGAACTCCGAGATCCGGAAGTCCTCGATCGTATCGAGCAACAGGCAGCCCGGACTCGAGAGCCTCGTGCCGTCTCTCTTCTGTGGCGATGGCGCGACGGCGCCGAATGGCCCCGTGAGATCCGAGAGGCTTCGGCCATCCGGAGGGGCTGCAACGGGCTGATCCTGTCCATAGAACACCTGATGACGGATCGCACGCCCGGTTGCTCCGACCTGATTGAAGAGCGTGATGCGACCCTCGAGACGTGACAGTGCGATCGCGGTCGTCGCGATGTCGGCGCGTGAGCCCAGTTCGGTCTGCACACCCGGGGACCCCACGAGCAGGTGCCCGCCCCGCGGCCACGGTTGGCCCAGGAACGTGGAGGCGAGACCGATGTTGAAGCGCTGTGTGAGATCGGCGAGGCGATATTCGAGCCTGAGCGACGATACGAATACCGTGTCCGGTCCCGTGTTCTCGAGCTCGATGAACTGCACCGTGGTGTCGCCGCCCGCACAGGCGAAGAACACCTCGGACACCCGGATCCCGGTCTGCGCGGAGGCGATCCGTGCGGGCCAAGCCAGAAGCAGCAGGAGTGCTCCCAGCATCCCAAGCATCCAGGTCACGCGAACGCATGGCCGTGGTTCGTGCCGGGTGGCGAGCATGCGGGTCCTCGGGTGACGGGCCTTCAGGGCGGGCCAGGGGGGGCTCGAGCAGGGAGAGCAAAGCCTATGAGAGCACCGGGCACGATTCCACCATTTACTCTCGAAATATGAACCTACGAGTAAGCGGCGACGAACTGGCCCCTGTAAGCCAGCTGGCTTTGTGGGGCCACTAGGAACCAGCTTGGCCATTGGCGGGGTCTGTCATCGATGGGTTGCCGCGCTTACAGCAGTTGCGCGCGGAACCTGTCCCCTAGAAGCAGGGGCTTGCCCCGAGGGGTCTCAGCGCCTTTTGTGCGACACCGGCACCGGGCCCGAGGGCACCGGACCGGCCGGAGGCAGCGGTTGCCCGCCTGCGTCGGGGTCGCCCGTGGTGGCGCGCAGCAACACCGTGAGGATGGCGCGCAGCTTGTGCAGCAGCGCAATGCCCTCGGCGCGCACGCGCAGGCCGAACTCGCGGCCGCTGAAGAACTCGGCCTGGAAGTCCAGACCCGTCACGAGCGCCTTGATCTCGTCGGGCTTCAAGGGCCGGCGCAGCGTGATCTCGCCGACCTTCTGGAACACCTTGAGCGATTCGACCGGCGCGCCACCACCACCCGGCGTGCCGCGGCCCAGCACGCGCATGCGACGCAGCTCGATCAACGCCACGGCCGGTGCAGGTGCGGCGCCGAAGCGGTCGCGCAGCTCCACCATGAAGTCATCAATGGCCTCGGGGGTCGTGGCCGCGGCGAGCCGGCGATACAGCGACAGCTTCTCGTGCTCGTCGGGCACGTAGTCGTCGGGCAGGAACGCGGCCCAATCCGTGAGCAGTCGCGGCTCGGGTGCCAACGTCTCGGCCTCGCCGCGCAGTTCGTGCACGGCTTCCTCGAGCATCTTCAAGTACAGGTCGAAGCCCAGGCCCACGATGTGGCCATGCTGCTCGGGGCCCAGAAGGTTGCCCGCGCCGCGGATCTCCATGTCCTTCAAGGCCACCTTGAACCCCACGCCCAGCTCGTCGAACTCTTCAATGACGCGCAGGCGCTTCTCGGCATCCTCGGTGAGCACGCGGCGGCTCGGCACCATGAGATACGCGTAGGCGCGATGCGAGCTGCGGCCCACGCGGCCGCGCAGCTGGTACAGCTGGGCTAAGCCCAGCGTGTCGGCGCGGTCCACGATGAGCGTGTTCACAGTGGGGATGTCGATGCCCGACTCGATGATCATGGTGGCCACCAGCACGTCGATGCGGCCCTCGGTGAAGTCGAGCATGACCTGTTCCATCTCGTGCTCGTGCATCTGGCCGTGGCCCACGGCGACGCGCACCTGCGGGATCAAGGCCTGCAGTTCCGCAGCCTTGGTGTAGATGGTCTCGACGCGGTTGTGCACGAAGAACACCTGACCACCGCGATCGACCTCGCGCAGGATCGCGTCGGTGATGATCTCGGGGTCGTATTCGATGACCTCGGTGTGCACGGGCAAGCGGTTCGCGGGCGGCGTCTCGATGACGCTCATGTCGCGCGCGCCGGCCAACGACAGGTTAAGCGTGCGCGGGATCGGCGTGGCGGTGAGTGCCAGCACATCCACGGTGCGCGTGATCTGGCGGATCTTCTCCTTCTGCTTCACGCCGAAGCGATGCTCTTCGTCGATCACCACCAGGCCCAGCTCGGCCCACTTCACGTCCTTCGACAACAAGCGGTGCGTGCCGATCAAGATGTCGACGTCGCGCGTCTCCAGCCGCTTGATGACTTCCTTCTGCTCTTTCGCGGTGCGGAATCGGGAGATCACCTCGACCTTCACCGGGAAGTCCGCGAGCCGCTCGCTGAATGTATGGCCGTGCTGCTGCGCAAGAATGGTGGTGGGCACGAGCACCGCGACCTGCTTGCCGTCCTGCACCGCCTTGAACGCTGCGCGGATGGCGACCTCGGTCTTGCCGTAACCCACGTCGCCGCAGATCAGGCGGTCCATGGGTGAAGCCGTCTCCATGTCGCGGCGTACGTCCTCGATCGCCTTGGCCTGATCGACCGTCTCGTCGTACGG
>JAIOPA010000472.1 GCA_021414165.1 Candidatus Eiseniibacteriota bacterium | reverse complement strand
TTCGCCCGCCAGCTCCAGAGCTGGGAGGACGGCGTCTGGCGCTCGCTCGGCATCGAGCCGGGGCTAGGCAGGATTGCGGGGGCGCTAGTTGCGCTGGCCTATTTGGTGTTCCGGCTGGCCAAAGAAGACTCGATCGACCCGCGCGTGGGCCTGGTGCTGCGCGTGCCGCGCGGGGCCAAGCTGGGCGCCGGCGACGTGTTCGCCGAACTGCACCTGGCGGCCGATTCTTCGGCGCTCGTGGAGCGCGCGGTGGGCTGCTTCACGTTCGCCGACACGGCCCCCGAGAAGCTCCCGGATGATCTGGTGCTCGAGCGGGTCTAGCCCTTTCGACACCTCACAGCAGCTCAGTTGTCGTGGCGGCGTAATCGTTGCGCCGCAGCGCGATAGCGGCCTGCGTTCGAGTGTGGCCCGAGGTCCGGCCTAGCGCCGCGGACGCGCGAAGACCGCGTCCCACTCGGTGCGGGCGGGCTTACCCGCGAGCGTCGTGTCGACGAGCCCTGTGCGCGCGAACGGGGCGAGCGTCGCGGGCGGCACACCCAGCCCGCCAGCGAACACCTCGATGTCCGTGTAGGTGAGTTGGAACCACGCCTGCGCGTTGACGGTCTCGAGCAACTGCGACTGGCGCACGATGTAGCGGCGCTGCAGCTCGGGGCTCGACGGGAACGCGGCCACGGTCTCGCTGGTCCAGCCGCCCTCGGTGATGCCCACCGGCATGGTGCGGCCGTTCAAGAGCCGCGAGTAGTAGTCGGGCGGCAGCGCCTCGGGAGTGCCCCATGAGAAGTACGGGTAGCTCGAGAGCCCGAGCACCTGCAGGTAGGGGAAGTCGATGAAGTCGGTCTCGATGCCCTCGTATGGACGCGGTGGGCCGAGCACGCCCCAGGCGGTCTCGACCTGCACGCTCGAGCCCAGCTTCACAGTGGGGTCCACGGCGCGAACATCGGCCGCGGCATCGTTGGCGACCTGCTTGATCGCCGCATAGAGCGGCGCAGGAGCGGCGATGCGGATCAGGTTGGTCTCGAGCGCCACGCCCAGGACCGAGGGACGCAGGATCGTGTCGCACGCCACGACGTAGTCACGGTACATGCGCTGGATCTCGGGCTCGGTGATGCTACGGCCGTGGGCGAGCAGCGCCAGGTTCTCGCCGCCACGGTTGAAGCCGTTCGCCGGATCGAGGAAGACCCACAAGTCGAGGCCCTTGCTGCGATAGAGCTGCGCGAGGGGCAACTGCTGACGCATGACCAGACTATCGATGGCCACACCGGTGAGCAGCGAATCCCACGGCGCTTCCTGGCTGATCAAGGCCGCATCGCTGCGAGTGCCCATCCACTGATCCAGCGCCTCGAACAGCAGGTTCAACTCGAAGCGCGGTGCGCCGGCCGCGAACCCCATGCGATAGCTGCGTGGTGCCCCGTTGCCCGGCGACGTGCTGCTCTTGCCGCAGCCGCTGAGTGCCAAGAGCGAGGCGAGTGCGAGCGCGAGAAGCATGCGTGTGCGGTTCATGCGCGGACCTCCGCGATGGGTTTGCGCGCCAACGCCGGTGCCTCGATGAAGCGCCACGACAGCATGGCGAGCACCAGCGTGATGGGGAACGACAGTGCGATGAGCGTGCCCGGCACGAGCGACGGATACGCGCGCACGAGGCACTGCTGGATCGGGAACTGCCATAGATAGAGCCCGTACGAGTAGTCGCCGAACCCGCGGTAGTGCTTGAGCACGCCGCCCGGCACGAGCGCGCACCACAACACGACGTAGGCGAGCAGGATGGGGTAGAGCCCGAGGCTCGCGCCTTTCAGGAACAGCACGCCCGGCAACAGCACGGCCGCGATCAACGCCCAGTCGCCACGCAACGGTACGCGGTCGCGGGCGAGTTGCAGGCTGCCCGCGGTGAAGAACAGGGCGGTGAGCCGCAGGCCCTGCACGAGCTCGAACTTCTGCGTGAGACCGAGCGCTTCGTTGGCCGCGTGGCCTGCGGTGGCGGTGACTGCGACCAGCGGCACGAGCGTGGTGAGGCCGAGCCCACGCGACTTGAACAGCCGCCAGGTCACCAGCACGCCGAGCACCGCGAGCATGACGTACATGGTGAGTTCCCACGGCAGCGACCACAGCGCGCCATTGGCCGCCGGGCCACCGGGATTGTCGCGGAA
>JAIOPA010000471.1 GCA_021414165.1 Candidatus Eiseniibacteriota bacterium | reverse complement strand
CCATAGGCGTCGATCATCTGGGTGAGGCCCGTGTTCGCACAGCGCGCGATCGGCACCCGGTTCTCGACCGCACGGAACGGTGCCATGGCGGCATGCTGCACGAGCGCAGCGCCATTGCCGAACCACTCGTCGTTCGTGATGTTCACGAGCAGGCGCGAACCGGCCCGCACGTCGGCGCGCGCCAGTTCCGGGAAGATCGACTCGAAGCAGATGAGCATGGTCATGGGACGGCCATCGGGTCCGGGGAACAACACCGGCCCCGTACCGGGCCGCCACTCCGCCTGCCCCAGGTCCCATTTGCCGAGCGCGGGGATCCAGCGCTGGAACGGCACACGCTCCCCGAACGGCACGAGGTGACGCTTGGAATACACCTCGGTGAGCGAGCCATCGGGATTCCAACCGCCCGCCGCGTTCCACACCACGGGCTTGCCGTCGGGATCGAACGTGTAATGCGCGAAGCCCATGTACACCGGCGCGCCGAGTTCCGAGGCGAGCCGCGCGACCGCCACCGACTGATCGGGCATGCGGCGCACATACGTGCCGGTCGCGGTCTCGGGCCAGATGACCAGCGCGGGCTCGTCATCGGCCACGGTGCGCGACAACCGGAAGAACTCCTGGAAGATCTCGACCGTGTGATCACCCGACCACTTCTTCTCGCCCGGGATGTTGCCCTGCACGAGCGCGATGCGCGGTCCGGCGGGCTCGGTCCGTGCGCGCAGTGCGAACGCGCCCAGTCCGATGGGCACGCCCAGCATGAGCACGGCCAGTGCGAGTGCCCGCGGCGTGCGCGCACGCCATGCGCCGAGGGCCGCCGCGTTCACGCACAGGAGCCATGCGGTCACCAACGTGACGCCGCCCCAGGCGGCCAGCTGCAGCACGGGCAGCACCGCATGCTGCGTGTAGCCGGGCTGGAACCACGGGAAGCCCATGTCCCCTGCCCCGCGTAGCGACTCCACCAGCAGCATCGCCGGCACGAACGTCCAGCGCGCGGCAAGCCCCGAGCGGCGCGCGAGCGTGCCCGCGAGCCATGTGGCGAGTCCCCAGAACAACGCCAGATAGAGCGCCCCCGCGACCCAGCCCACATACTTGAGCCAGCCGATCGTGAGTGCGACGTCGTTCAGGAGCGCGATCCAGTGCGTGCCGACCAGGAAGAACACCGCGCCACCGGTGTAGCCGAGCGTGAACCACGAGCGCGGCGAGCCATGGGCCACGCGGCGTTCGAGCGCGATGAGCAGCGGCAGGAACGCGATCCACGCCAGCACGCCCGGGAAGGCGGGAAGGAACGCCGCGCCGAGCACCAGGCCCGACGCGGCGGCGAGTCCGAGATCCCCGCGAGTGGGGCTCAACTACCCAACCTTCACTTCCTTACCCTGTTCGGCGCTCTTGTAGATCGCGTCCATGAGTTCCATGACCGGCAGGATCTCGGAGGCCAGGCCCATGGGGCTCTTGGCACCGCGCACCGCCTCCATGAAGTGGCCGAGCTGCGCCTCCATGGACTGGCGGTACTGATTGCGCGAGGTCTCGAGCGCCGGCGTCACGTTGACGAGCGAGCCATGCATGCCCTTGTGCACACGGAACGGATTCAAGAGCGCCGCGCCACCCGAGCCGAACAGATTGAGGAACGCGAAGTCCTTCTCCATGAGCAGGCCCCACGTGAGCTCGAGCGTGAGCGTGGCCCCCGAGGCGAGCCGCAGGAACGCCGTGGCGGAATCCTCGACGTCACCCTTGCGCGTGCGGTGCACGCTCGCGGTGACCGACTCGACCTGCGGATCCCCCAGCACCCAGAGCGCGAGGTCGATCATCTGGAAGCCCAGATCCAGCACGACACCGCCGCCCGACTCACGCTTCTGCGCGCGCCACTCGTCGGAGTCCCACTCGGTCTTCTGGCGCAGCCAGCCACCCTTGGCCAGGAAGATCTGGCCCAAGTCGCCCTTGTCGACGAACTTGCGCAGCAACTGCGCGTCGGGACGGAAGCGGTGCTGCAGCGCGCACATGAGCAGGCGGTCGGCCTTCTTGGCGGCCTTGGCCATGGACGTGGCCTCGGCGAGGCTGCGCGCGAGCGGGCGCTCGCACAACACGTGCTTGCCCGCCTCGAGCGCGGCCTCGGCCATGGGCGCATGCAGGTAGTTGGGTGTGGTGATGTCGACGGCGTCGATCGTGTCGTCGGCGAGCAACTCCTCGAACCGGTTATAGGACGCGGGCACGCCGAACTTCTGCGCCACACGCGCGGCCTTCTCCGGGTCGCGATCGCAGAGTGCGACCAGTTCGACACCTTCCATCTTCTTGAGCACGGGCAGATGGTTGATCTGCGCCGCAGCCCCCACACCCACCAGTGCGATGCGCACGTTCTTCTTCGCCACGCGGTCCTCCCTTGACGACGCGCTGCCAGTCCGACTCGAGCGAGCGAGGCTAGTCAGCGGCCTCCGCATCGTCAAGCGCTGCGCTCGCACGCAGGCCATAGCGCGCGAGCTTCTGCAGGAAGCCCGAACGCGACAGCCCCAGCGCGCGCGCCGCCTGCGTCTTGTTGCCGCGCGTGCGCGCCAACGCCTCGCGCAACCGGCGCAACTCGAGCGCCCGCGTCTCGGCGTGCAGGTCCGCGGAGTCCGCGACCGCGTCGGCGAATGGCGCGTCGGGCCAGTGCTCGACCCCGACGCGGTGCCGCGCGCCCGCCACACCGACCGCGTAGGAGCAGGCGTTCGACAGCTCGCGCACGTTGCCGGGCCAGCGATGGCGCAGCAACCGCTCGGCCAGTTCGGGCGACAACTCGGGCGGCGGCCCGCCGCGCTGACCGGCGGCGCGGGCCAGGAAGAAGCGTGCGAGCACCAGCACGTCGTGGCCACGTTCGCGCAACGCCGGCACGTGCAGCCGCACCGCCGCGAGCCGGAAGAACAGGTCGGCGCGGAACGTGCCCAGTGCGACGCCCCGCTCCAGCGGACGGTGTGTCGCGGCCACGACGCGCACGTTCACGCGCCGGGCGCGCGAGTCGCCCACCCGGCGCGCCTCGCCCTCCTGC
>JAIOPA010000434.1 GCA_021414165.1 Candidatus Eiseniibacteriota bacterium | reverse complement strand
GGTGACCTCGAACCCGGTGCGGCTCGTGCGTTTCACAACGAACGAGCATCCGGGCGGCACGCTGCGCTCCGCGGTGCTCGATGCGCGCCGCTTCGCGCGCTTCGGCCGTGTGGCGGCGGAGTCCGCGGGACCCGTCACGTTCAAGACGCGCTCGGGCAACAGCGACACGCCGGATACCACGTGGTCCGAGTGGCAGGGCACGGGCAGCGAGGGTGCCATTGCATCGCCGCCCGCTCGCTTCCTGCAGTGGAGTGCCGCACTCGGTTCCGATGCCGCGCGCGTCGATGAAGTCGCGATCAGCTATCGCGAGGGAAACCTGCCGCCGCGCATCGAGGACCTGTCGGTCGCACCGCAGGGCCAGGGTTTCCGCGAAGGCGACATGTCGCAGCGCACCGAGAGCATCACGCAGACGCTCGCGGGCGGACAGAAGGTGGAGTACTCGGCCACCATCGGCGGTAGCAAGGCACTGCGCGAGATGCCGCTGTGGGCGAGCGGGCTGCGCACGCTGCAGTGGCGCGGGCTCGACCCCAACGGCGATGCGCTGCGCTACAAGGTGTACGTGCGCCGCGAACCCGACGGCGCCTGGATCGAGATCGGCAAGGACCTCGAGGTCTCCATGCTCACTTGGAACACCAACACGCTCGGCGATGGCCGTTACCGCGTGCGCGTGGTCGCCCATGATGGCGAGGGTAACGCGCTGGGTGAAGCGCTCGAGGCCGAGGCCGTGAGCGAGCCGTTCCGGATCGATCGGACCGCGCCGGTGATCACGGCGCTCGAGGCACGCCTGGAAGGCGATGCCGTGCGCGTGACCGGACGGGCGACCGATGAAGGCTGGGTCGGCCGGTTGGATCTGTCCACCGATGATGGCCCGTGGAAGCTGGTGAGCCCGCAGGGCACGCTCGCCGACCGCGCGGAGTTGCGCTTCGACGTGGTGCTGCGCGATCTCGCGCCGGGACCGCATCTGATCTCGTTGCGTGCCGTGGACGCCGTGGGCAATGCCACGTCGCGCGCCGTACAGGTATCGGTGCCGCTGCCGGCTGGAGCGGCGCGCAAGACGCGATGAGCGAAGCGCCGGTCGAGGGCGGACGCCGGGTCGCGCTCGCCCTCGAGCCGACCGCCATCGCACTGTTGCTGGCCGCGGTGGCCACGCAGTGGGCGCACCTGCCGGACTGGCGGCTCGAGTTGGGGCGCTTCCAGGCGTTGGGGCTGGTGGCGTTCGCGGCCTATGCATTGGCGGTGGCGCGCCGCCGCCAGTGGGCCGCGTTGCCGCGAGGCGGCGTGTTCGTGGTGATCACCGCGCTCGTGCTGCGCGTTGCGTTGCTGCCCGTCACGCCCACGTTGTCCGACGACGTGTACCGCTACGCGTGGGAAGGCCGTGTGCTCGCGCAGGGTCTGAGCCCTTACGCGCATGCGCCGGCCGACACCGCGTTGGCAGCACTACGCGATGCCGAGGTGTACCCGCTCGTGAATCACCGCGAGCTCAGCGCCATCTATCCGCCGTTCGCCGAGGCGGGCTTCGCGCTGGTGGCGAAGGTCTGGTACTCGCTGCTCGGATTCAAGCTGTGGGTGATCCTGCACGATCTCGTGCTGGTGGGCGTGCTGGCGTGGTGGAGTGCGCGGCGCGGGGGCTCGGCATGGGACGCCATCGTGTATGCGTGGAATCCGCTCGTGGTCAGCGAATACGCCGGCAGTGCCCACCATGACCCCACGGGCATCGTGTGGCTGGTGCTCGCTCTGGCACTCGCGGAACGCCGTGCGCTCTTCTCCGCCGGTTCGCTCGTGGCGGCGGTCATGGTGAAGCTGGTGGCGTTGCCCGCGTGGCCGTTCGTGGCGCGCGATTGGCCGCGGCGCGTGCAGGTGGTAGGCACGCTCGTGCTCGTGGCGGCCCTGGCGGGTTATGCCTGGCTCACGCGTGGGCCGGCTTCCGGGCTCGACGCTTACGCCGCGTACTGGCGCCATAACGATGCGTTGTTCGGCCCGCTCGCGGCGCTGGTGGGCGAATCGCGCGTGCGCATGGTGGCGCTCGTGCTCATCGCGGCACTCGGCGTGGTGCTGTTCGTGAAGCGCGTGGCCAGTGCCGATGCCGTGCGTGCACTCCTGCGTGCCGGGCTGTTGCTGGGGCCTGTGGTGCACCCGTGGTACCTGGGCTGGGTGTTGGCGTTGGAGTGTGGCTCGCCATCATGGGCGTGGCTCGCGCTCTCGTGCACGGTCACGCTGGGCTACGGTACGTTCGCGGCACCCGCCGAGGGCCGTGCGTATCATCCGGCGGGTCTCGTGCGGCTGTTCGAGTTCGGCGTCCCGGCGCTCATCGCGATCGGGTTCGCGATCACGGCATGGATGCGGAGGAGACGTGTTCGAACGGCTGCTTGAAGCGGTGCGGGCCACCACCGATGGCGAGCGCACGCTGCGCGACCTCACGGCCATCGCGCAGTTCCATCGCATCCAGGCCACGCCCGGTTACGACGAGGCCGCCGCCTGGCTCGAGAGCGCCATCCGCGGCATCGGGCTCCAGCCCGAGCGCGTGCCGGTCCCGGCCGATGGCCACACGCGTGCTTACGGCTTCCCGATGCCCGAGGGCTGGCGCTGCCAGCACGCGCGCGTCACGTTGCATGGCGCGGGTGCGCCACGCGTGATCGCGGACTACGCCGTGAACCCGCTCTCGATCGTGCAGCGCAGCACGTCGGCCCAGGGCCGTTGGCCGCTCGTGCACTTGGCCGATGCCTATGTCGATGGCTCCTGCCCGGACCTCTCGGGCCAGGTCGCGTTGGTGCCTTGGTCGGGTAATCAAGCGCACGAGCATGCGGTTCGCGCCGCGGGGGCCGCGGGCCTGCTCACGTATGGCCGCCGGCTCATGCCGCCCGTGCGCACGGCCGAGCATGATCCCGACTCACTCAACTACACCTCGTTCTGGTGGGCCGAGGACCGGCCGCGCACGTGGGGTGCGGTGGTGAGTCCGCGGCTACAGCACGAGTTGCTACAGCGCTTGCGCGCCGGCGAGCCGCTCGAGGTCGAGTGCGACATCGTGACCGAGCGCTATGCCGGTACGATCCCGCTCATCACCACCACGATCCCCGGGGATCGACCGGGTGAGGTGCTCGGGACCGGGCATCTCTGCCATCCACGCCAGGGTGCGAAAGACAAAGCATCGGGTGCGTCCGCGGTGCTGGA
>JAIOPA010000433.1 GCA_021414165.1 Candidatus Eiseniibacteriota bacterium | reverse complement strand
GGCGCGGGCCGGGGTCTCGGGGGCGCGGCTCATCGGGTACCGCTCATGATGCAGGGCCTCATGCAGACTTCGAGAGAGCGAGCCCCGCGACCTCGCGCACGAACCATTCGTGCAGGCGGCGGTCGGGGGTGAGTTCGGGATGGAACGTGATGGCGGCCACGCGACCGGCGCGCACACCGACCGGCTCGCCCTGATAGTGCGCGAACACCTGCACGCCCTTGCCAACGCGACGGATGCGCGGAGCGCGGATGAACACGGCTTGTAAGCCCTCGCCAAGCTCGGGCGCGTCGACATCGGCGATGAAGGAGTGGACCTGCCGGCCCCACGCGTTGCGCTCGGCGGTGATGTCGAGCGCGCCCAGCGTGGGACGCGGCAGACGATCGGCCTCGCGCGACAACAGGATGAGCCCCGCGCACGTGCCCAGCACCGGCTTGGTGCGAACGAAGCGCTCGATGCCGCTACGCAGGCCCGTCGAGTCCAACAAGCGCAACATGGTCGACGACTCGCCGCCCGGCAGCACCATGGCGTCGAGCCCGGCCAGATGCTCGGGCAACGACACACGCGCGGCCTCGCAGCCGCACGCCTCGAGGGCTGCAGCATGCAGCGCGAAGTCGCCCTGCAGCCCGAGCACCCCGACACGCGGTCGACCGTGGCTCATCGCCTCGGTGTTCGCGATCGGAGCACTCATGGCACGCGAGCGTGCGGGCGTTGCCGCACGCCGGCGCGCGGGCTTCTTACCAGCCGCGCTTGGCAAGCAGCTCGCCCTCGGACAGCGTCTCCATGGAGATGCCGCGCATCGGCTGCGGCAGTCCGGTGCTGATGTCCTTGAGCAGGTCGGGGCGGTTCCAGTTGGCCACCGCCTGCACGATCGCCTTGGCCGTGCGCGCCTGATCCTTGCGAGCATCGCGCGGCTTGGACGCATCGCCCACCTCGAAGATGCCCGAGCCCACGAACACGGCCTCGGCGCCCAGCATCATCATGAGCGCGGCATCGGCCGGCGTGGCCACGCCACCCGCGGCGAAGTTCGGCACCGGCAGCTTGCCCGTGCGCGCGACCTCGCGCACCAGTTCGAACGGCGCACCCAGGTGCTTCGCCTCGGACATGAGTTCGTCCGGCGTGAGCGTGGTGAGCTTCTTCATGTGCGCGACCACCGTGCGCATGTGACGCACGGCCTCGACCACGTTACCCGTGCCGGCCTCACCCTTGGTGCGGATCATGGCCGCGCCCTCGCCGATACGGCGCAGCGCTTCGCCCAGGTCGCGGCAGCCGCACACGAACGGCGCCTTGAAGTCGTGCTTCCACACATGGTTCACGTCGTCGGCCGGCGTGAGCACTTCGGACTCGTCGATGAAGTCGATCTCGAGCGCCTCGAGGATCTGCGCTTCGACCAGATGGCCGATGCGGCACTTGGCCATGACGGGGATGTCGACCGCCTTCTGGATCGCCGCGATCATCGAGGGATCGCTCATGCGCGCCACGCCACCGGCCTTGCGGATCTGCGACGGGATGCGCTCCAGCGCCATGACGGCGGCCGCGCCGGCTTCCTGCGCGATCTCGGCCTGCTCCACGTTCATGACGTCCA
>JAIOPA010000497.1 GCA_021414165.1 Candidatus Eiseniibacteriota bacterium | reverse complement strand
CCCTCGGCGCGCAGCGCGTCGTCGTACTCGAGCGACTCCACTTCTTCGTAGGTCAGACCCACGCCACCGCCCAACCGCTGGTTCGGGAATGGCCGCGACGTCGAGGTGACCGCCAGCTGCCAGCGCTCGGCATGCGTCTCGTGGAAGTACGGCACGTCGCCCTGATACGCATGGAACGGATCGCGGCGCGGATCCATCTCGTCGCCGAATCGCAGGCTGTCGCCGCGGATCGGTCGCCAGTCGTGTGTGAGCCCGGGCGACGTGACCGCGCTCGAGCGCGAATAACCCGCCGCCACGCGCACGCGCGTCTCACCGTAAGCGCGCGTCGATTGCGCGATCACGTCGTGTCGGCGCGACTCGGTCATGGGCAGGTGGTCATCGGCGCGATACCACACGTTCATGCTGTCGGCCGTGGGCGTGCCGAGTTCGCCAGGAGGCGGCGTGAGCGTGTAGATGAGCACACTGTCGTTCACGGTGAACATGGGATTGAACGGTGCCTGGATCACGCGCGAGCCCAACCATTCCACCGATAGCCGCGCGGGGTCGCGCGCCAGCGCCAGCTTGCCGAAGCCGAGCACGTGGTTGTCGTTCCGCCAGCCAAAGCGCAGGCCGGCCACGCCATCGCGCCCGCGCGAATGCCGCCCCGGCAGGCCTTGATCCTCGAGCCGCGTCTCGGCCGCGACCGCATAGCCGAACGGCGTGCGCGGCAGCGGGCCCGCAAGCCGGCCGCCCGCCCAGTCGTAGGCGCCGCCACGCTTGCCGCTCGTGAGCCAGCGCAGCGCGGCTGTGGGCTTGTCTGTGGGCGCGAGCGTGCGCACATCGATCACGCCGGCCAGGGTGCCGGGGTACTCGGCATCGAGCCCGCCCGTCAGCAACTCCGCGCGCTGCACCGCGAACACGGGCACCTCGGGCCCACGGCCACGCACGGGGTCCTCCAGCGTGAGCCCGCTCGTGACCCACTGCGTCTCGCCCGCGCGGCCGCCGCGCACATGCAGCTCTTCGCCCACCAGCACCACGCCCGGCTGCAGCGCGATCGCCTGCGCCAGGCTACCCAGCGGCAGTGTGCGCAACGCCTCGGGCGTGACCACATGCACCGAGGTATTGGAGCGCAGGTCGTAGAGCCGCCCGGCGCTCACCTCGACCGCAGGGAAGCGGCGCACGACACGCTGGGTGTCGGGAGCGGTCGAATCGGGCGTGGCGGGAGCGCCGGTGAGTCCGAGCGCCAAAAGGACAGCCATTGCATGCGACAAGAGAGCGGCCTCTCTTCTTGTGTGGCCCGGTGCCAGCCCGCACTCTCCGGCGCGGGTGGCCGTGGGTCAAGCAGGATCCCGCGGATTACCGGGAACCTTGGCCTATCTCGTTCGTCCACCCCCATAGAAAAGGAGAGACCCCTGGCCGAAGCGGGTGAGCTGGAACTCATCGCAGCACTGCGACGCAAGGACATGGCGGCGCTCGAGACGCTCCTGGAGCGGTTCGGGACCCCCATGGCCACGCTTGCGCGCAGCATGCTGCGCGACGGCTCCGAGGCACAGGACGTCGTGGAGGAGGCCCTCATGCGGGCCCACGAGGGCGGCCCGGGATTCCGGGGCGAGCGTGGGGTGCGCACCTGGATCCTCCGGATCACGGCGAACCTGTGTCGCGACCGGCTCCGGCGCAGACGGTTCAACGCCGGTTCACTCGATGGGCCCGCGCCCATCGACCACGTGGAGCTTCGCTTCGATCCCGTGGAAGGCTGGGACGAGGCGATGGATCAAGAGGTGCTGGCGCGCAGACTCGATGCGGCGATCGTGAAGTTGCCGGACGACCAGCGCGAAGCGGTGATCCTGCGGCACCGGTTGGGACTCTCGTACGAAGACATGAGCGACACGCTGGGAGTGCCGCTCGGCACCATCAAGTCACGGCTCGCACGGGCGCTCGAAGCGCTGCGCACCGAACTCAAGGAGTGGAACGCGTGAACCACGAACCGAACGACCCGCGCTGGTTGAAGCTCGCGGCCTCGTTGCACGCCGAACCGTCGCCCACCACGTTGGCGCGCGTGCGCGCACGCTTGGCCCAGCGCACGGTGGCCGAGCCCGCGTGGCTGCGCTGGCTGGCGCGGCCGGCGGCGCTCGCGCTGAGCGCGGGCCTGCTGGTGGTGAGTGCCGTGGCCGGCGCGACCTGGGTGAGCACGAACACGGTGCGCGTCGCGGCCGAGGACAGCGCCACGTTCACGAGCGTGTTCGTGGGCGATGAGTCGAGCCTGGGTCTGCCCGTGACCACCACCGATGGCGTGTCACCCGCCGACTCGCAGGAGGCCACGCGATGAATCGCGCTTCTATCGTGTTGGCGGTGGTGTCCGCCATGTTCATGGGCATCGCGCTCGGCTTCATGGGCGGCGTGTTCTTCTCGCATCACATGACCATGCGAGGTGAGCCGGGCTGGCCCATGCGCATGCATGGCCCACGCGGCATGATGCACGGCCCGGGCCGCCCGTTCATGGGGCCGCCCCCGGCTCGCGTCGTCATGCCACAGCTCAAGCGCATGCTCGACCTGACGCCCGAACAGACGCGCGCGATCCGCGCCGAACTCGAGCAGTCCTCCGATCACATGGCGATCGAGCGCGACAGCCTGCGCGCGCGCATCGAGCGCCACCTGGACCCCGCGCAGAAGCAGAAGTTCGGTCGGCTACTGCGCGAACGCCACCCTGGCGATTTCCGCGGGCTCCATGCCCGCCCGGACCGGGACGGACCCGGACCTGAAGGAGAGGATCACCCATGAAGAAGCAGACCCTGATCTTGAGTGTCATCGCGATGCTGGCCGTCCCGGCGTTCGCGCTGGCGCAGCACGCGGCACCGGCCCCGATGGGCGGCCCCGGCGCCATGATGCATGGCGGTATGGGCGAGTCCGGGATGGGCGGGCACGAGATGGGCCGGCCCGCGCGTCATTCGAAGCGCAAGGGCGGCCACAAGCGCGGCATGCATCAGATGATGATGGCGCGCTTGCAGCAGATGGACCTCACGGATGCGCAGCGCGACAAGATGCGCGACATCCACGAGGGCATGATGCGCAAGAACATCCAGCGCCAGGCGGACACCAAGCTGGCCATGATGGATCTGCACAAGGCGATGAGCGCCGACAATCCGTCCGCGTCCACCGTGAACGCGCAGATCGACAAGGTGGCGAAGCTGAAGGCCGACGGCATGAAGGCGCACTTCGACGCCATGATGCAGGCCAAGGCCGTTCTCACGCCCGAGCAGTGGAAGAAGCTGCACTCGCACGAGCCCATGGGTGGCCCGGGCGGGCCTGGTGGTCCCGGCGGCAAGCGCGGTCACGAGGGCATGCACGGTCACGGCGGCAGCGAGTAGTCGTTAGCAGTCGCATCGCGCGAACGGCGGGCCTGCTCTGCGGGTCCGCCGTTCTGCATGTTCACCCGATCCCTTGCTCGTGCCGCGAAGGCATGGACCGTACTCCTCGTCGCGATTCGTGCCCTCGCCTGTCGGTGCCCGGTTCGACGATCGCGGTTGCGGACACCTGCTCGTGCCGCGGAGGCGTGGACCGCACTCCTCGCGGGGACCCCGTCGCTTCGCTCTCGCCCCGCTCCGGGGTGTGGTCCACGCCTCCGCTCCCTTGCATGGTGGTTCGAAAGTCGCGCGTCGCTTCGCTCGCGCAGTGCGTCACCGCGTCGCGACGCTTCTGCTCCATGAAGTCGCGTCCGAGTTTGCGGTCGGCTTCGTACTGGTTGTGTGCGGCGCAGAGCAGCCGCAGATTGTCAGCGGTGGTGCGGCCTCCATGCGCCACGGGCACGATGTGGTCGTACTCGAGGTCGGCGCGGCACTCGCAGCGCAGACCGTCGTCGGTCATGAACGCGCACTGGCCCTGATCGCGCTGGTAGACCTGCGCCTTGAGCTGCGCGGGGATGTAGCGGCCGCGCGCGGGCGCGGCGCTCGTGCCACGTGACTCCGTGTGCAGGCCGTGACGCGACTTCTCGCGCTCTCGCACCAGCGACTTGAGCGCCAACGCAAACACCGTCGCGAGATCACCCGGCGCGACCTCGGCGCCAAGCAACTGCTGCGCGCGCAGCAGCAACTCATGCGTCGCACGAGCCACGGTGAACTGGTAGGCGACCTGCTCTGCGCTCAACGGGATCGCGCGTCCACGCGGAAGTGGTTCCTTCGAGTTCGCGGATCCGCTCGTTTTCGAGAGGACAACTCGCGATGTCGCGAGTTGTCCCTTCTCATCGGATTCGTTTTCGCCAGAAGTGGTACCCGCGTCCGCGGGAGTGCGCGAACCGTCCTTGTTCACGAACTCCATGCGGGT
>JAIOPA010000496.1 GCA_021414165.1 Candidatus Eiseniibacteriota bacterium | reverse complement strand
AGCTCTGCCGTGGACTTCGAGACCAAGAACCCGCCCGCGCGCGCGACGTTCTCGAAGATGTACTTCGTGCCCGACGCGCCGCTGCACGGCCACACCGAGTACACGGTGTCGTACACGAGTGGCATCCGCATGGAGAAGGGCGTCCTGCGCCGCGACCTGCGCAACTGGACGTTCACCACGGGCGACTCGATCGCACCGGCGGTGCGGAACTAGCGCAGCATTCGATGGGCCGCTGGCCCTCGCAGGCGCGCGGCGTATGAATCGCTGCGGCTAGCGAGCGTCGGCCGGATGCGAAGCTGGGCTTCGTGTTCACTTTGCGCTTGACCGCTTTCGCGCGTCAGATCACCGAAACCCAAGGCTCTTGAGCGGACGTCCTTCCAGCGCTCCTGAGTTGCGCGCACACGAACGAACGCAGCCGCAATCACGTTCGTTGTTGCCGAGCGCCGCGTGATCACTTCCCCTGCGAAGCACGGCGCTCGAAAAGCACGGGTGTAGGCTTGAACGAGCCCCGCACGCCACCTCGCCCCCGAAGAAGCGAGATGCGTCATGTTGTTCGCTCGTGTGTGCAAGCTCCGGGATGCTGCTGTGCTCGATGGGTCGCGTTCGTTGGCTGCCGACGCCGCCAGGAATCTGGCGGAACTGCTCGCCCATCTGGCGGTCATCAAGCAGCGGCGCCTGTTCGCGGCCGCCGGCTACCCGTCCATGTACGATTTCTGTGTGCACGAACTCGGGCTGTCCGAGGACGCCTCGGCCCGACGGCTCACTGCGGCGCGTCTGGCCGCGGACCATCCGCAACTCTTCGATGCGATCGCCGACCAGCGGCTCACGCTCAGCACGCTGTTGCTGCTCTCGCCGTTCGTTGGAGCCGTGTCCGTCGCGGAGTTGATTGGTGGACTCGCGCACAAGAGTCACGCGGCGTCGCAGGAATGGCTCGCCGCTCGTTTCCCGCAGTCGGCGCTCGCCACCCGCATGGAGTTCGTGAACAAGGACGGTTCGCGCACTCCCGCGGACGCGGGTACCACTTCGAGCGA
>JAIOPA010000495.1 GCA_021414165.1 Candidatus Eiseniibacteriota bacterium | reverse complement strand
GCAGACCCGCGAGCATCTGGCGATCGTGAAGCTGCTGGGCGTGGAGCGCGGCGTGATCGTGCTCACGAAGAGCGACCTGGTCGACGACGCCTGGCTGGCCGAGGTGACGCGCGACGTGCGCGCCGTGGTGGCCGACACGTTCCTGTCGCAGGCCCCCGTGGTGCCGTTCTCGGCGGTGACCGGGGCCGGGCGCGATGAGCTGCTGAGCGCGATCGACTCGCAGCTTTTGGGCGCCCGCGGCCGCGAGGCCGGAGGCCTCGCAAGGCTGCCAATAGATCGAGTGTTCACGGTAGAAGGCTTTGGCACCGTGGTGACGGGAACGCTGTGGCGCGGTCACGTGCGCACCGGCGACACGCTTACGTTGCTGCCGCAGGGCACACCCGTGCGCGTGCGCCGCGTGCAGGTGCATGGCGAAACGGTCGACGAAGCCTTTGCCGGCCAGCGCACCGCGCTCGCGCTGCATGGCGTGGACCGCGACGAGTTGTCGCGCGGCGACTGGCTGTGCGCGCCCGACAGCCTGCGCGCGAGCAGCGTGCTGGACGTGCGCTTTGAGCTGCTGCCCGACGTGGCGCGCGAATGGAAGCCCGACACGCGCGTGCGGTTCCACCTGGGCGCGAGCGAGATCATCGGCCGGTTGGTGCTGCTGGGCGATGCTTCAAGACATGCGCTATTGCCCGGCGAATCGGCACTGGCGCAGCTGCGGCTGGAGCGGCCCGCGGTGGCCGCGCGTGGCGATCGCTTTGTGATCCGCACGTATAGCCCCAGCCGCACGGTGGGCGGTGGCAGCGTGATCGAGCCCGTGGCCGAGAAGCGCAAGCGCAGCGACACCACGCTGCTCGAGTCGTTAGAGGTACACGAGAGCGGCTCGCTGGAGTCGCGTCTGCTGGAGAAGCTGGAGAGCGCGACCAAGCTGCTGCACAGCGAAGTGCTGGCGCAGGAGGTGGGCGAGCCCGTGGCCGAGGTGAGCGCGACGCTCGCGCGCATGTTGAAGCGCGGCAGCGTGGCGAGCCCGCAGCCCGAGCGCTGGATCGGCGACACGCCGTGGGGCACGGCGCGCGAGCGCGTGGCCACGGCCGTGCGCGACTACGCCGACAAGAACCCCGCGCGCTACGGGATCATGAAGGGCGAGCTGAAGAGCGCGCTTAAAGCGCAGCTGG
>JAIOPA010000425.1 GCA_021414165.1 Candidatus Eiseniibacteriota bacterium | reverse complement strand
CCGAAGCGCGGGCGGCCCTGCACGAAACCGACACGGAAAGAGGTCATGGTGCGGAACGTACTGCGAACGCCGCTCGTGTGCACTCGGCCCGCGGCGCCAAAAAAAACCGGCGACCAGGCCGGAACTCGGGTCCGGATCCTGATCGCCAGTCGGACGGGTCACCCAGGACCCGTATGTCCCCGCACGAGGCGGGGTATCCGTGCGCCGTCTAGCAGGCGCCGGTCACGTGCTCACGATGAGGCCAATGCTTCCGGCACCATCCGGGAACCGTGGGTTGTGAGGGGTGCGCCGACGCTTTCCGTCACCGCCATTCGCGCCACCGCCACCCCGTTCACCAACTGCACTTCTCGTCCCCGCAGCAGCACGAAGAACTCGTGCCCCCTCTGATTCATGAAATCGGAGATTCGCTGCGTGGGTCGTTCCAGAGGCATCCAGACGCGTCCCGAAACCGAACTGCCGTCGGTCAGCCATACTTCAGCGTCCTCCTCACGCGACGGGGCGAACCCGCGCGTGAACACGTCGCTCTGCAGCACCTCCGGACCCGGCACGAGCCTCAGTAATCGCGTGCGATTGATGAGCTCGATCCGGCCGTCCGGTCCCGATGCAACAGCGATGAACCGCGACGGTGAGTTGAGCTTCGCGAGGATCGTCTGGTGACGGCTGCCTGACGGGTCGAGGTCGAGGAAGATCTGGCCATCGGCCACCCCGGAGTCGGCACACCAGTAGGTGATTGAAAGCCGGCGTTTGGGGATATAGTGATCCATGTCTCGGGTCTCCTCGAGCCCGGCCGCCGCACCGCCCGTGAGGTACGCTTCCGTACCGGGAACGGGTGCGCGATCCGCGTTGCTCGCAGGACTGGTTGAGCAATCCTCCTGCCAGCGACCGGTCCCATCTGCCACAAGCGGCGCGAACCGCATTTCTTGCGGGATTCATGCGAAGTGGCCGCCACTGGGCCGCCGGCCCCAGCCCGGCTGCGGCGTGCATGCCGCACTTGCGCAGCGTGCGGACCGCGCGGCTCGTTCAGTCCTGCGCGCCTTCCGGGCGTGCCCGGGACATGCTCGCTCATCCGGGGCTTGCCGCGCACGGGGTGCGGCCTGATACCATTGAGGCATGATCAAGCGCGCCACTGAACCGTTCGAGGACCGGCCGCGCCCGCTCCTCACGCGCATCCCGGGACCGTCCGGCGAGGTGCTGGCGCTCTTCCTGGTCGCACTCGTGCTGCGCGTGGGCTACGTGCTCGCGGTGCATGCCACGAACGCTCAGCCCTCCTCCGACGGCATCACGTACGACCAGCTGGCCTGGAACCTCGCACGCGGGATGGGCTTCCAGTTGCAGGGCGAGGCCGCGCTCTACCCCACCGCCAAGGCGCCGCTCCTGCCCTGGATGCTGAGCCTGCTGTATCGCGCCACCGGCCACAGCTACTTCTCCGCGCTCCTTCTGCAGTGCGTCATCGGCGCGTTCGTGCCCGTGGGCGTGCGCACGCTGGGCCGCGAGATGTTCGGCCCGAGCATCGGCCGCATCGCGGGTTGGCTCGCGGTGTGTCACCCGCTCCTCATCTTCTTCTCGGGCTACCTGCTCACCGAGAGCCTGTTCTGTGTGCTCGTGCTGGCCGCACTCCACAGCAGTGTCATGTGGCTCAAGCAGCCCAAGGGCTCGCGCGCGTTCACCGCGGGCGTGTGGTGGGCGCTCGCCACGCTCACCCGGCCCACCGCGCTGCCGCTGCCGTTCATGGTCGCGCTCTGGGCGTGGGCGCCGCTCGGGCTCATGCTGCAACCGGCCGAGCGCGCCAAGCAGGTCGGCATGGTGTTCCTGGCGCTCGTACTGGTGATCTCGCCCTGGGCGGTGCGCAATACCATCGTGCTCGGCGAGTTCGTGCTCGTCACCACCGGCGGCGGCCGCACGCTGCTCGATGCCAACAACGCCCAGGTGTGGGACGACCCGGCGCTGCGGGGCAACGCCATCAGCACGGCCGAGGTCGAACCCTGGAAGAGCAAGTGGGAAGGTCTGTCGGAGACCGATGTCGATCGCGCCGCGAGCGCCGAGGCGATCGCGTTCGGGCTGTCGCGCTGGAAGCAGTGGCCCGAGATGGCGCTGGTGAAGCTCGCGCGCTTCTGGCGGCCCAACGCCGTCACGTCCAGCACCGGCCGGTGGTGGGCGCGCGGTTCGCTGCCCGATCGCGTGCTCGGCACGCTCGACCCGCTGTTGCTGTGGTCGCTGCTCGTGTGGCCCATGGCGCTCTGGGGTCTGGTGCGCACGGTGCGATTCACGCGCCGGCACTTCCAGCTGCTGCCGTTCTGGGTGATCGCGCTGTTCACGCTGAGCACCATGGTGTTCTGGGGTGCGCTCCGCATGCGCGTGCCGGTGGAGCCGCTCGTGCTGCTGTATGCAGGCGCCGGCATCGCCGACGTCCTGTGGCGCGTGCGCATGCGCCGCGCCGGGCTCGCGCTCATCGCGTCGGCCACGAAGCGCTAGTTCGCACACGCTCTCGAGCCATGGCCCCGCGTGAGTAGCCCCGCGTAGCGGCTCCGGGCCCGCGTATCTCTGGGACCACTAGACACGCACGGCAGCGCGCGCATTGCAGCCTGCACGCCGCGAGCCGGGATTCCTGCCCTGCCCCCTCTTGGCCGTGAATGCGCGACCGAAGGGAGAAGGACACGGCGCGAACCCTCGCGCCGCGTCGTTCCCACTCGGAGGGTCTCGACCCATGTTCCCGAACCACCCCGGCCGCCTCCGGCCTGCTGCAGCGCTGCTGTCCGCTGCACTGCTTCTCCTGTCCGTGTCCGTCGCCACCGCAGAAGACAACTCGTTCTGGACGCGCAGTGCGCTCACCGGTGATTGGGCCGGCCAGCGCACCAAGCTCGAGGATCGCGGCGTGAGCCTGAGCTTCGTCACGACCAGCGAGTTCATGCGCAATGTCGATGGCGGCGCCGGCATCGGCACCGCATCGCTCGACAACGAGGATCTGCAGCTCGCGATCGATGCCGACAAGCTCATGCACTGGAAGGGCGCGCAGTTCTTCGTGTACGGCCTGCGCACGTTCGGCCACAGCCCGAGCAACTACGCGGGCGATATCCAGGCCGTGAGCAACATCGATGCGCCGAACACGACCAAGTTGTTCGAGGCCTGGTTCGACCAGTCGTTCGGCGAGGCGGCCTCGGTGCGGCTCGGCCTCTATAACGTGAACAGCGAGTTCGACGCCAAGGATGCCGCGAAGCCGTTCCTGAACAGCTCGCACGGCATCGGCAAGGATTGGTCGCAGGCCGGCCCCAATGGCCCGTCGATCTTCCCCACCACGTCGCTCGCGGCGCGCGTGAAGTTCTCGGGCCCCGATGGCACGTCGCTCATGGCGGTCGTGGCCGACGGGATCCCGGGCGATCCCGCGAACCCGAACGGCACGCACGTGCGCTTCGATCCGGGTGACGGCGCGCTCGTGGCCGCCGAGATCGGTTGGGCTCGCGAGGCCAGCGACAATGCCGGCAACGCCCGCCTCGGCATGGGTGGCTGGCGCTTCACCAGCAAGTTCGAGCACCTGCGCGACGTCGATGGCAATGGCGACCCGGTGATCGTCGATGGCAACACCGGAGCCTACCTGTTCGTCGACGGTCAGCTCTGGAAAGGCGGTCCGCGCGCCATCTCGGGCTATGCGCGCACCGGTGTCGCCGATACGCGCGTGAATAACTTCGGCACGTTCTTCTCGTCGGGCATCGCGGCCGACGGCTGGGTGCCGGGACGTCCCGAGGACCGTCTGGCGCTGGGCGTTGCGGTGGCCGCGCATGGCTCGGCCGGCCGCGAGGCGCTGCGCGCCTCGGGTGGCGATCCTGCGCCCGAGACCGCGCTCGAGGGCACGTGGCAGGTGCACGTGACCCCGTGGCTCATGGTGCAGCCCGATCTTCAGTACGTGCTCAATCCGGGCGCGGACAAGCAGTCCAAGGCCGCCACGGTGTTCGGCCTGCGCACGGTCGTCACTTACTGACCCGGCGGCATGCCGCTGTTCCCGACCCCGGTGGGCCAACGCTCGCCGGGGTCGCGGCATTCG